>JBATHQ010000777.1:0-1576 GCA_049667005.1 Psychromonas sp. | reverse complement strand
CTGAATATTCTGCGCGTATTCCTGGTCTTTAATTTGCTCCTCTGCGACACGCAACAGTTCGCTGGAGATATCACAAAGTACGATTTCATGGCCAAGTGCGGCAAGCTTCTGCGAAAAAAAGCCAAATCCACCGCCTGCATCTAATACGCGTAACGGTCTGTTCGGGAGTAACGATAAGCAATGGAGCAATTCATCCCAAACGACTTCGGTACGAATTTTCCCTTTACCACTACCATAGATATTTTTTACAAATTTAGCGGCAATATTGTCAAAATTATGATCATTCAATTTTATGCATTCCAATTAGCTGTTAATATTATTTTTAATTTTTCTTTTTTAAAATAGTGAGTTATGAATATGTTATTTCTTGTCAAAAAATGGCTGGGCAGTTTATTAATGCCGCTACCGATGATTCTGATGCTTTTTTTACTGGCGCTTATCTTACTGTTTTTTACTCAGAAACAGAAACTTGCAAAATTTAATTTGTTATTAAGTTTTATACTGTTGTTTAGCCTATCTGTCTTGCCCGTGTCTGAACAACTGGTGCAGCCATTAGAGCGCCAACATCCCCCTATTATGCAGCCGGCACAGGATTTTCAGTTTATTTTATTATTAGGCTCAGGCGGTATTGCCGATCCCAGTTTACCGGTCACCGGGCAGCTTTCTGCTACCGCGTTAAGCCGATTTATTGAAGCATTACGGTTATATCATGCTAACCCGAATGCGACATTAGTCGTTTCAGGCGCTGGTTTTGGCGATCTTAAATCACATGCACAACTGATGGAAGAGCTAGCCTTAAATATGCATATTCCAGCGAATAAAATTATCCGTCTGGATGATACCTTGGACACTGATGATGAAGCGCAACAGATGTCGGAAATTATCGGCGATAAATCAGCGGCTTTAGTGACGTCTGCCACCCATATGGACCGGGCAATGCAACTTTTTGCGCAATATCATAAAGCACCAACACCCGCTCCGGCTAACTATTTAGCGCCAAGACGTTTAGGCGAAACCCCTTCGCATTATTATATTCCCTCCGCTTATAACCTTTATAAAACAAAAATAGCCTGGCATGAATATTTAGGAAGGTTGCAAAGCACGGTAAAAGCGTGGTTTTGATTGTTTAGCTATTATGAGGCGCACGAAGAATAAGGTGATGACAAGCGGTGCTGAAGCACACCCTACGTCGGTGGTGAATAGATAATTTAACAAGATGAGATTCCCGCTAGACGACTGCGGGAATGACAGTGTAGGTTGTATCCGGGAATGACTCGGGAGTCCGAGTCATTGCGCTGTGCATGAAATGTACATTGTAGGGTGTGCCCCGCGCACCGAGTAATAGCGGTTTTATCGAAGAGCGACAAAATGCGGCATTACACTAACTGCGCTTGCTGCTTGACGACGGCCTGTGCGACAACCATATGCTCGCCATTAAATGAGATCGCAGGTGAGCCGTAAAGTTCATAACCTTCTGCTAATAGTTTTGTTACACGCTCACAAAATGCAGCATCGTCTTTTCCGGAGATAAGTTTATATTTTTTCTTTACTTGTGGCATTTTATTTTCCTTTTATT
>JBATHQ010000776.1:0-1522 GCA_049667005.1 Psychromonas sp. | reverse complement strand
TGCCAGCGAAAATTTAGCTTTATTAGCTACCGAGTTAACAGGCAGGAAAATAGCTGTCGATCTCTTTCAAACTTATAAAAACAGTAAAACCTTTGACGCCATTTGGGCTTGTGCTTCTTTACTGCATGTTCCTTTAAACGAGTTACCCGCTGTGTTTTCATCTTTATCCGACATGCTTAAAACGGACGGGCTTTTTTACTGTTCTTTTAAGTATGGAGCGGGAGAGGTGGCTCGTAACGGTCGTGTCTTTACTAACTTAGATGAAGACTCATTTGCACGTCAGATTACAAATTCAAATTTACGCATTAAAAAACAGTGGATAACAGGAGACCTACGGGAAGGTCGTGAAAACGAACAGTGGTTGAATGTTATTTTGCAAAAGGATTAAGTTAAAAATGCCTACAACCGCAACGGCTAATCTATCGCTTCGCTACGATGCTAACCAACTGACAACAGGTGGCAATGATCCCTTACTTCCCAAGCTTATTCATGCAATTAATCATGCCAGTGAAATTGAGATTGCCGTTTCATTTATTCAGCGCAGCGGTTTAAATCTGCTGTTTGAACCGTTAAAAGATGCCGTGCTTAATGGTGCAAGCCTGAAATTATTAACCTCAGATTACCTTGATATTACTGATCCCGTCGCACTCAGAGAACTGATCCCCTTAGTGGAGCGGGGGGCTGACATTCGCATTTATCAAAGTGATAATAAGCAAGCCTTCCATATGAAGTCCTATATTTTCGTAAAAACCGAGATTGACACAATAGTGGATGGTTGTGCATTTATAGGCTCAAATAATATCAGTAAAAGTGCCTTAACCAATGCTCATGAATGGTGCTTCCGACACGACTACCAATTACCTGAAACGTCCCCGTCTGCGCTCGAATTTACCTATATACGCAATGCTTTTGCCCAAATTTTTGAACATCCATTAGTACATGAACTGGATAACAACTGGATTTCAGAATATCTAAAACGCCGTAAAAAGATGCAGTTTATCAGCATTGAAACGGGCTCATTACCGACAGAAAAGCTTGAACAGGCAACCCCTAATGCAATTCAAATTGAAGCATTAATGGCGTTAGTCAATACCCGTCAGGTTGGCTATAAGCGTGGTCTGGTTGTTCTGGCAACGGGAATGGGCAAAACTTGGTTAGCCGCTTTTGATGCACAGCAGATAAAAGCAGAACGGATTTTATTTGTCGCACATAGGGAAGAGATCCTGCTACAGGCGCAGCGTACCTTTGCACAGTTAATGCCGGAAAAAAGCAGCGGCTTTTATAATGCACAACAGCGACAAAAAAAGGCGGATATTTTGTTTGCTTCAGTGCAGACAATTGGTAGGGAAAATCACCTGCAGCAGTTTGCAAAAGATCACTTTGATTATGTCGTAGTGGATGAATTTCATCATGCCAGCGCACCTGTTTACAGTAATTTATTAGCCTATTTTAATCCGGACTTTTTACTTGGCTTAACAGCAACACCAGAACGAACCGATCAAGCGGATATCCTTGGTTTATG
>JBATHQ010000775.1:0-2813 GCA_049667005.1 Psychromonas sp. | reverse complement strand
AAAGATACTTGGATTGTTGACGAGGAAGCTGAATAATATGTTATCAAGAGTAGCTGAAACTTTATACTGGATGTCCCGTTATGTTGAACGGACAGAGAATGTTGCGCGTTTAATCAACGTTAATAATTTGTTGATTATGGATTTACCCAAAGGTGTTTCTTCAGGTTGGGCACCTTTGATTGACATTATAGGGGTACGTGAGGAATACCAGAAAAACCATAAAGACTTTTCGGAACAAAGCGCATTAAGATTTTTGTTAACTGGAGAGAATAATCATTCTTCAATTCTTAATTCTATTTCCAATGCCAGGGAGAATGCGAGAACCATTCGTGATGTTCTGCCGAAGTGTATCTGGGAAGGCATAAATTCATTATATCATTACGTTAAAGACAATAAAAATGAAGGTCTGACTAAGCGTGGGCGGTTTGCCTATTTAAAACATATCATTGATTCAACGCAGATGATATTCGGGGCATTGGATGGCACTATCAATCATAATGACGGTTATGTTTTTATCTGTTTTGGCTCAATTATAGAGCGGGCAGATATGACTTCCAGAATTTTAGATGTCCGCTCTGCGACACTTATCACTGATGAAGAAACGAAACCTTACGATAACATTCAATGGATGAGTTTATTACGTTCATTGAGTGCCTATCAAATGTACCGTCAAGAGATGGGGGTACGCGTTCAGCGTAAAGAGATCATTGAATTTGTTATGCTCAGTGAGGTGTTTCCAAGATCAATTCTGTTTTGCCTGTATAAATTAAAACAGTTGATCGGGCCTCTTGATAATTCATCTCAGGTGATCGAGTTGATTGATGATGCCAGTTCGAATTTAAAAGATAGCGATGTGAGAGCGCTCAAGAACGGCGACTTGCATGAATATATCGATCAATTACAGATCAAATTAGCGGGCATTCATAATGCGTTGGTTGAGTCGTACTTTTTAAAGTCAGTTCAGTAATTATCTGTCAATATCGTTATTAACTGTCGTTATTAACTTTAGTTATTAACTGTAGCTATTAAATGTAGTTGTTGAGACGGTCTTCGAGTGCTTTTATAAAGCGCTTGATGACCGTTTTTAACAGCCATCAAGTTGCTCTCTCCATTACCGCAACATTTAAATTCTTTCCAAAAACCCTCCCTCGTTATGTGTTAATAGTTCGTCTGACTTACATTCATGTTATATTGCTTTATTTTATTTGTTAACCGTTAAACAATTGATTGGATTTTCTATGAAGCATCAGCAAGCGCTTTATTTACAGGAGATGGGCATAACCCGTTGGCAAGTCCGTAAACCGGAGTTATTTCCCAGTGACGCGAGTGGCATTGATTTAAGTCATTATTCATTATTGCTGATTACCTCCGAGGAAGAGTTTGACCATCCCCTATTGCTTAGTATTTTGAAAGCCTTTCACCTTAAATTAACGGACATATACTGCTGCTCAATGGCTCAGTTTGAAAATCAACAGGGGCAACTGCCAGAGTTTATCTGGTCAACGTTGGGCAAGGTCGATCATCCTCACGGGCATAAACTAATAACATCACCCGCTATAGGAAAACTGGTTAATGATGCAGACGCAAAAAAAGCATTATGGCAGCAGTTTTGCAAGTTTAACCAGTGACTGTTAAAAAGCCGGATCAATAATAAAAAATTTCATATGGAAAAAATCACGATTATGCAGTTGATTGATAATGACAAATTACAAATAGTGCCGATGGGGCTCGCAGATATAGCCAGTGTTTATAAACTGGAGCTACGTTGTCATAGTCATCCCTGGTCAGAAAATTTGTTTTTGAGTAACTTTGGAAAGCGTTATTTTAGCCATCTGTTATTAGCTGACAATCAAGTGGTCGGTTATTTTGTAGCTAACTCGGTTGCCGGCGAAGTAACCTTAATGAATGTTGCTATTGCACCGGAAATGCAGGGCAAGGGCTTAGGGCAATTTTTATTAACATTTTTACAGGATTATTCACGCGCTAATAATGAGGATCAGATCTGGTTGGAGGTACGCGCCTCTAATATTAATGCGTTAAAACTTTATCAAAAATTGGGTTTTGTTGAAGTGGATACGCGTAAAGATTATTATCCCTGTGAACATGGTCGGGAAGATGCCGTTATTATGTGTTGTTATCTTAATACCCAAACCACTTGAAGCTACCAATTCAGAGGCTCGCTCGGATGTTAGGACCCTTGGACAGGGCACAACATTTAGATAATGGTTATTCCCTTTTCAAGTGTTGTAACGCAGAGTTGGCTTTTGAGCGAACCTCACGTAGGGCAAGGTGAGAGGCAACCATCTTCGGTGTTATGAAGCATTGATTTACAATGACTAAACCTTCCGCTTCAAGCCTTGCATATAGTCACCTCTCAACTTGCTGAATCCTGCATCTTCAAGTAGTTTGGGTATAATACAATCCTCTTTTAAGAACGAGAAATAGATTATGATTTCAAAAAATCAGTTAAAACTTATTCATGCACTTGAGCAAAAAAAACAGCGTAAAAAACAGGGCTTGTTTTTAGTGCAGGGTGAAAAAAATGTGGGTGAATTATTTAACTCTGGTTTTACGGTCAAACAACTTTTTGCGACCAGTGATTATATTAATCAAAACAATAAGCTACTGGCAGAGCAAGGGTTGGTCGCTATTACTGTTGAAGCAACAGAAGATGAACTGAAAAAGGCGGGTACTTTATTATCTAATAACAGCGTGCTTGCTGTGGTTGAGTGTCAAACAATGCCTGTTCCACAAATTCAAACTAATGAGCTGATATTGTTATTAGATCAGGTTGGTGATCCCGGCAACTTAGG
>JBATHQ010000774.1:0-2101 GCA_049667005.1 Psychromonas sp. | reverse complement strand
GCCATCAAACATACGGTGCGCAGCGGTGAATCTTTATCCACTCTGGCTAAACGATACAGCGTGAGTTTTAGCACGTTAAAGAACTATAATAATTTAAAATCAAGCTCTATACAGGTCGGTCAGGTTTTAAATATTCCAGCAAATTACCAGTTGTCTGATACACCCGAGCAGAGCAGACAAAGTGTCCGCGCCTCGCAACCTGAAAGTGTTCACAAAGTGACTAGCGGGCAGTCGTTATCGCTGATTGCAGCGCAATACGGCACAACAACAGAGACTTTGAAAAGATTTAATAATTTACGTTCGACCTCTTTGCTTGTGGGTCAGAAAATAAAGATCCCGGCAACTGGCGTGCAACCCACAACACAAAAACCTGTACAGTCTGCACAAGTGCAACAGACTATCCAGGCGGATCGTGTTCATAAGGTGGCTCGAGGGGAATCATTGTCAGTGATTGCGGATAAATACGGCACCACAGCAGGTGTTCTGAAAGTATTTAATGAATTAAGTTCAACCTCGTTGCTGGTGGGGCAGAAATTAAAAATTCCTGCAGGTGGTCGCGCGCAAGGTTCCGCACAGCAATCCGCACAGGTAGACCAACCGATGCAGGCAGAGCGTGTTCATCAGGTGGCTCGCGGCGAATCGTTGTCGGTGATTGCCGATCAGTACGGCACCACAACAGAGACTCTGCAATTCTTTAACAATTTGCGCTCAACCTCGTTGCTGGTGGGACAGAAAATTAAAATACCGGCATCGGGTGGGACAGTGGCTGCGCAGGCAAGTCAGGCAAGTCAAGCAAGACCAAGCACCTATACCGTCACAAATGGCGACGCTTTATCGGTTGTCGCTGAGCGTTATGGGGTCGGCTTTGATACCTTAAAAACCTATAACAAGTTAGATTCAAACCGATTAGTGATTGGTCAGGTTCTTAAGATTCCGCCTGAAAACTATGTTGCTGAGCAGGAAAAACCTCAACAACCGTTTGTGCATAAGGTCGCATCGGGAGAGTCGTTATCGGTTATTGCGCAGCGTTATGGTACCAGCAGTGAGGCGTTAAAAGCCCATAATGACCTGAGTAAAGCGACCCTTTGGGTCGGACAGGAGCTTAAAATCCCGGCACAAAACTTTAAAATAACCGAGCATAAAGTCCGTAGTGGCGAATCGCTTTCCATAATTGCAAATCGTTATGGCACAACCAGTAAGGTTATTAAAGAATTTAATAAACTCAGTTCAACTTCGCTTAAAATAGGGCAAGTTTTAACTATTCCTGTCAGTTCATGATTTTCGGATAACCCTTTTTTATGCCTATTCAAATTTTACCCGCCCGTCTGGCCAACCAGATTGCGGCGGGGGAGGTTGTTGAACGTCCCGCATCTGTGGTTAAAGAGCTGATTGAAAATAGCTTGGATGCCGGGGCAACCAGCATTGAAATCGCGATTGAAAAAGGCGGGGCAAAATGTATCCGCGTCACAGACAATGGCGCCGGTGTCTGTAAAGAGCAGCTCACGCTGGCCTTAAGTCGCCATGAAACCAGTAAAATAAGCCATTTGGATGATCTCGAGGCGATTGTCAGTTTAGGGTTTCGCGGCGAGGCGTTAGCCAGTGTCAGCTCTGTTTCCCGTCTGACTTTTACCTCTAAACCCGCGGATCAGGATCAGGCCTGGCAGGCGATCGCAGAAGGGCGGGATATGCAGGTCAGTATCCAACCTGCAGCGCATCCGCAGGGAACAACGGTTGAAGTGCTGGATCTGTTTTTTAATACTCCCGCTCGCCGGCGCTTTTTGAAAAGCGAAAAAACCGAGTTTCAGCATATCGATGAGCTGATCCGCCGTATTGCCTTAAGCCGTTTTGAAATCTCTTTTGTCTTAAAACACAATAATAAGATCATCCGTCAATACCGTGCGGCAGAAACACAAATTCAGCAGGAAAAGCGTCTTGCCGCTATCTGTAGCGACAGTTTTGTTAACAGCGCTCTGTATTTTCAAAACAGTGATAATGAATTAAAAATATCCGGCTGGGTATCGGACAGGCTCTCGGCAAGGTCATTAAATGATGTGCAGTACTGTTATATTAATGGTCGCATGATCCGCGATAAATTAATTAA
>JBATHQ010000773.1:0-2707 GCA_049667005.1 Psychromonas sp. | reverse complement strand
GACATATCGCCGGTAGGGAAGTCAGGCAGGAAATATTCCCCCAAGCGCAGGGTGACATTACAACGTTTGGCAATCTCAACACTGTTTTCCAATGCTTCAGGAATATCAGAAAACAGTTCGCACATCTCTTCCTGACTGCGAAGATACTGCTCTTCACTGTAATATTTTGCGCGGCGATCATCGCCCAATGCATAGCCCTGATTAATACAAACCCGGATTTCATGGGCGTCATAAAGGGATTTATCAGCAAACACCACTTCATTAGTGGCAACAACAGGCAGTTGGTATTTTTCAGCCCAGTCCAGCGCATAATGCAGATAGGTTTCTTCATTGGGGCGGTTTGTGCGGAGCAACTCCATGTAGTAACGTTGATCAAAGTGCTGTTGATAAAAATGGGTTATTTCGACAGCCAGTTCATAGTTACCTTTTAATAAAACTTTACCCAGATCCCCGTCTTTACCACCAGAAAGTAAAATAACCCCTTGATTATGTTCCACTAACCAAGCTTGATCAATCACGGCCCGTCCTGCGACATGACCTCTCAGGTAAGCTTTAGAAATTAACTCCGTGACATTTTTATAACCCTGGTTATCCATTGCCAACGCAGTAATACGAAACTGTTCTCCTTCGAGAAAATCACTTTTCACCCAAAAGTCAGCCCCAACAATCGGCTTGATGCCGGCACCATGCGCAGCACTATAAAACTTTACCAGACCACAAAAATTAGTCTGATCAGTAATCGCCAAGGCCGGCATACCCAATGCGGCGGCTTTAGCCACTAAAGGTTTTACTTTTGTGACACCATCGACCATCGAAAAATCACTGTGTACTCTTAAGTGAATAAAGGTAGGTTGTTTAGTTGCAATGATGGTGTTTTGTTGTTCTGACATAAAATCTCTATTTTATTACGGTACTGTTATGTTTAATAAAAGCCGCGCTATAACAAACCCAGTACCTTTCTTACGGGTTTAAAACTTTTACGGTATTCGTCTATCACACCATGTTTTTCAATGGCGGCAAAATGTGCTTTGGTAGGGTAACCTTTATGCTGAGCAAATCCATAGTGCGGATATTTTTTATCTAATACCAGCATCTCCCGATCCCGCGTTACTTTGGCGATGATCGACGCCGCACTTATTTCCGCTACGCGGGCATCCCCTTTGACAACACTTTCACTGGGCATGTTTAAAACCGGGCAGCGATTGCCATCAATAAAGACAAACTCCGGCTGAATACTAAGATTAGCAACCGCACGCTGCATCGCCAGCATGGTAGCATGGAGAATATTAAGTTGATCAATTTCTATTGGCGAGGCGCGGCCAACCGCAATACACAACGCTTTTTCCTGTATTTCATCAAATAACAAAGCAAGTTTCTTTTCGCTAAGTTTTTTCGAATCGGTTAATCCCGAGATCGGGTTATTAACATCCAGTATAACTGATGCGGTGACCACATCGCCAACCAATGGACCTCGTCCAACCTCATCAACACCGGCAATCAGCCTGAAATCCGGGTAAACAACTTCTGGGAAATCTCTTTTTAACTTACTCATATTCATTGCTATCACTATTTTTTATTCAATAAATCAACGACCGCTTGCGCAGCTTGCTTATCGGCATCACAACGAATTAACTTATGCAGGTCGATATAAGTCTCGATCAGCTGTTGATTATCGGCGCTTAATAGGCGATCCAATTCAGCAACTATCTTGTCAACAGTACAATCATCCTGACTGAGCTCTTTAACGATCTCTTTATCCGCGATTAAATTAGGCAGTGAGGTATATTTCACCTTAACTAATGCTTTGGCAATTATATAAGTAAGCTTACTCACTTTATAAGCCACCACCATCGGCACTTTCGCGAGCATCGCTTCTAATGCCGCAGTACCAGAAGCCAGTAGCACCGTATCCGCAGACTGTAAAACCGGGCTTGCCTGACCATCAAATATAATTAAAGGTAAATCAGGCGCATATTGCTGTTGCTGCGCTAAAAATTGCTGTTTACGTGCCGCATTAACCATCGGCACGATAAATTGATAGTCAGGGTATTTTTTACTGATCAAAACGGCCGCTTGTAAAAATATTGGCCCGAGCATTTCAACTTCCGCTTTGCGGCTGCCGGGTAAAATTGCCAGCAGTTTCTGATCCTGCTGCAGCCCTAACAGCTGCCGTGCTTTTTGTTTTTCAGGTTTTAGCGGCAGTTGATCTGCCAGAGTATGACCGACAAACTGACAAGGCACATTAAACTTATCATAGAAGGCTTTTTCAAAGGGTAAAAAAGCTAACACCAGATCCGTGGCTTTGGCAATTTTATGAATACGCCACTGTTTCCAGGCCCAAACGGAGGGGCTCACATAATGGATGGTCTTAATCTGCTGCTGCTTTAATTTCAGCTCAACCGCGAGGTTAAAGTCAGGTGCATCAATGCCGATAAAAATATCCGGTGGGTTATTAATAAAATGTTCGATAATCGATTTGCGAATACCTAAAATACTGCGCAGTTTACCCAGTACTTCAACAAAACCCATTACCGACAAGGCTTCCAGCGGATGCAGTGCTGTGCAGCCCTGAGCAATCATTTTTGGCCCGGCGATACCCTCAAAAACAGCATCGGGATAATGCACTTTTAATGCTTTAATTAAACCTTCGCCTAATATATCACCTGACGCTTCACCGGCAATTAATCCAATGGTTAATGGTTTATTC
>JBATHQ010000772.1:0-2471 GCA_049667005.1 Psychromonas sp. | reverse complement strand
CCATCAAAGGCAATACCAAAATCGGCCTTCTCTTTAACAACACGCTCCGAAATTGCCTGCATGCTGGTCGCACCACAGTTTAAATTAATATTCAGACCATCCGGCTCTACGCCCATTGCAATGACGTCTGCACCAAGCTCGCTGATAACTAAAGGCGCAATATGGTAAGTTGCACCATTGGCACAATCCACAACCACTTTTAAACCCGTTAAGTGATATTTTGACGGAAATGTACTTTTACAAAATTCAATATATCGTCCCGCAGCATCCTCAATACGATACGCTTTACCCAATTCGCTTGATTCCACACAGGTTAACTCTTTATCAATTTCAGCTTCGATTTCAAGTTCAATCTCTTCTGACAATTTTGTACCCTGGTCAGAAAAAAACTTAATACCATTATCATAAAAAGGGTTGTGCGAAGCACTGATAACAATCCCGGCAGTGGCACGAAAAGTACGTGTTAAGTAGGCTACTGCAGGCGTCGGCATCGGCCCCATTAACACCGGACGCAGACCGGCAGCCGCGAGCCCTGCCTGCAACGCGGCTTCGAGCATATAACCTGAAATTCTTGGGTCTTTACCTATTAATACTTTTTTGGAACCCGCTTTAGATAAAACCCGTCCCGCAGCCCAACCTAGTTTTAATGCAAACTCAGGCGTAATCAAAGAGGTGCCTACTTTGCCGCGGACACCATCAGTACCAAAATATTTCTTTTTCATGTGCTTCCCATCTGCTTATAAAGTTATTTTTTAAAACCATTTACTGCCTGTAATACCTTGATCACATCAATTGTTTGTTCAACGTCATGTACACGAATAATTTGCGAACCTTGCTGCAAAGCAATTAAAGCGCCTGCAAGACTGCCTGCGAGACGGTTATTTATATCACGATTCAACAATTGACCAAACATAGATTTTCTGGAAAGTCCGGTCAAAATGGGATAATTCAACTTAACAAATTCCCCCGTTGCAGCCAGCAACTCATAATTATGCTCAAGTTGTTTGCCAAAACCAAAGCCTAAATCCAAAATAATATGTTCTTTGTTTATGCCGGCATTAATACACACTTCTGCGCGTTGTAATAAAAAACGTTTCACCTCTGCAATTACATTGTCATATTCAGGCGCACTTTGCATACTTCTTGGTTGGCCCTGCATATGCATCAGGCAAACGGGCACATTCGCTTTAACAGCAGCATCCAACGCCCCCTCTTCGCGCAGTGCACGTACATCATTAATCAAATCAGCACCGGCATTCACAGCTTCCTGCATCACTTTCGCTTTGCTGCTATCAATCGAGATCCAGCAGTCAAGATGCTGATTTATTTTTTCAATAACTGGTATCACCCGATCTAACTCTGCCTGCTCGCTAACGTCCTGTGCTCCCGGACGGGTTGATTCACCTCCGATATCGACAATACTCGCGCCTTGTTGGATCATTTTCTCAGCTTGTTTAAGTGCTGTATCGATATTGCTAAAACGTCCGCCATCGGAAAAAGAATCAGGTGTTACATTTAAAATACCCATCACTTTTGGCGAGCTTAAGTCGAGTCTTTTTTTACCACTGATTAATTGCATCATTATCCCGTACTAATAAAAAAACCTAAGCAAGCTTAGGTTTTTTGTTGATTAAGATTATCAAAAATCTGAATTACTCTTTATCTTTTTTTTCTTCTGATGTTTTATCAGTTGCTTCAGCAGGGCTTTCTGGCGATACCTCTTCAACTGGTTCAACCGGCTTTTCTTCGCTAACGGCTGGATCAGGTGTTAACGTATCTTTGTCCGCCGATTCAACACCCGCGTTAAAAGAATCACCTTCAGCAATCGCCTGTGTAGCAACCTTCTCAGCTTCGTCTGTCCAGTCAGCCGGTGGACGTACCTCAATGCGAGCCATTAAATCATCAACCTGATCCGTATCAATCGTTTCATATTTCATTAATGCATTTTTCATGGCATGCAATATGTCGATATTGTCGGTTAAGATTTTTTGCGCACGCTGGTAATTTTTTTCAATAAAGAATTTAACTTCATCATCGATAATCTTGCCAGTGTCGTGAGAAACAACATTCGATCGTAACGTATTTTGGTCTGCGGTTAATAAAATAGGACCCAATTTATCAGAAAAACCCCATTCAGTAACCATCGCACGGGCAATCGCAGAAGCTTGTTTTATATCCTGTGATGCACCGGTTGAAACATTATCGAGACCGTAAATAAGCTCTTCAGCAATACGCCCACCGTAGGCGACAGATATCATACTTTCAAGTTCGGTACGACTTTGGCTGATTTGATCGCCTTCCGGTAAAAATTGGGTTACGCCCAATGCTCGTCCGCGAGGGATAATCGTCACTTTATGAATAGGACTGTGCTGCGGCACCAGTTTAGCCACAATAGCATGCCCAGCTTCATGGTAAGCAGTTGATTCTTTGTCTTTTTCCGTCATCACTAAACTACGGCGTTCCGCGCCCAT
>JBATHQ010000771.1:0-2158 GCA_049667005.1 Psychromonas sp. | reverse complement strand
CCACTACAGGGCGGTAGAGCTTGGAAACCTCAAAAGCCTCAACTGTCTTCAATTCGCCTAACGTTTTATATTCTTATCCCCCAACGACTTTCTAACGAATCACCTTTGAATGCACATCCTTGTGCATGCCGAAGTTAATTAAATCGTGTTAGATATTTCTCATAAACCTAAGTGGGTGTAAATGCACTTCGTGCATCTTGTCTTTCAGACTATTGCCACAAACGTCAACGTTCAAATTTGTTCCAGACCAATTTATCGCGTCACGATTTCCATTGCTTAAAGAGCCAATCTGATAATAGAAATGCAAGTTTTCGTAGCTTATTTGTTTTTTATTAGACGGCCGAGAGTGAGAATACCTGCCAATTTATAGGTGATCTACTTAGCAGAGATATTATTGTGTAATAGCATAAAAATTTAGAACTAGGTCAATAAGTGATGCCGATATAACTAGAACTACGCGATACATATCACGATCAATTTAATGTTTAATTTAGTTAGAAATCAAAGATATGTCACGGAAAAATCACGGAAAGTGTGAGTGTAAAGAAACGTAAAGAATCATGCAAATGGTTAAAAAATACGCTTTAATGCCCCCCATAATATTTTAAACAAAGCATTTGGCTTAACTCTTGCTTCTATATTTTAACGAGGAATATATTTTGAAAAATAAACTGTTGATGACAAGCACTGCTTGTATTGTTTTAAGTGCCTTGACGATTAGTCATGAGAGTTACGCGGCAGATGTCAATAATGGAACTTACGTATTACAAAGTAGAGTTTCATCAAGTACAGATGATGCTGAAGAGCGCAAGGGCACTATAGATCTCAGCAGCTCCGATCTCGAGCTTGTAGAAGAAGGGAATTCGGCACAAACCGTCGGGATTCGTTTTACCAACCTAGCTATTCCCGAGAATGCGATTATAAGCAAAGCTTACATCCAGTTTAAAGTAGATGAGCGCTCTGAGGATAATACAGACCTTACTATCCATGGTGAAAATTCAGCTAATGCCTCTGGTTTTACCAAGACGGCCTACAATATCAGTAACAGAATCAAGACGGGGACATCCGTATCATGGGTTCCTGCTGCTTGGGGTACTGTAAAAGCCGAAGGCGAAGATCAGCGCACTCCAGATTTGTCATCTATTGTTCAGGAGATCATCTCTCAAACAGGTTGGGAAAGTGACAATGCTATTGCCTTTATCCTTAACGGCGCTGGAAAAAGAATTGCTGAATCTTATGATGGTGATAAGGCTGGCGCACCACTGCTATATTTGGAATATACAATGGATGACAGTGAAACATCTGTCGTTGTTGAACAATCAATCGTTGAAGAACCAGTAGCAACTGAAAAAGCTGCCGTTGCAGAAACAGTAGTTGAAGAAACAGTAGACGTTGAAGAACCGACTGTTGAAGAAACGGTAGTAGTTGCAGAAACGGTAGTAGTTGCAGAAACAGTCGTTGAAGAAACAGTCGTTGAAGAAACTGTAGTTGAAGAAACTGTAGTTGAAGAATCTGTAGTTGAAGAAACTGTAGCTGATGATTCAGCATCGACATTCGATTTATTGAGTGTAACGGGAGACAACAAGGATCTAACTGCAGGTACATTTACAACATCAAATCTCGCCAATTTGGGTACGCAGTCGAAACGTTCGATTCATCAGGGGGGATTCGGTACGGATTCTGTTTGTGGTTTGAGAGGAGATATCATTAAGGTAACTAACCTCAATGATAGCGGGGCAGGATCATTAAGGGCTGCGATAAGCCAGACTGGACCAAGAACAATTGTTTTTGAGGTTTCAGGTGCTATTAAATTAGAGTCGGGCCTTGACATTGATTCGCCATATATCACGATTGCAGGTCAGACGGCACCGGCACCGGGTATATCGCTTTATCACGAAAGATTAAGAGTTAATACCCACGATGTTTGTATGCAGCATATGCGCGTTCGTCTTGGCGACAGCGATTATAATTTAAATCCGATGAGTGAATCTGAAGCTTCCGACGCGGATGCCGTGGTGATACGTGGTGGACGTAGTACAGAGGGGACGTATAACGTCATTCTCGATAATATGTCCGTCAGTTGGTCTGTCGATGAGGCCATCTCCGTCTTTGGCGGTGTGACAAACTTGACCATTCGTGATTCTATTATTGCTGAGCC
>JBATHQ010000770.1:0-3213 GCA_049667005.1 Psychromonas sp. | reverse complement strand
GTACAAAATCGATCTCGACCGGCTTTATCTGCAGTTTATTATCCGCATCAAGGGTATAAACCTGATTGTTATGAATGGCCGTGCTCGGCAGTAATAATTGCTTATCTAATACAGGCGCTTTGAGCGTCACCTTGACAAAGGTGTTGCGAATCAGTGGTGGGCGACTTCCCGGTGAGGCTTGTTGGTAAGGTTTATCAATACGCACCACAATACTCTGGCTTTGCGTTTGTGCATCTAACAAGCCGCCAGTTCGATCGACACTTCCTTCCCAACTGATGGTGTTATCTGCAGTTTGCAGTTCAACAATGGCCAGTAACTCCGCATGCAGATTACTGCTCAATGCACTCTCTTTGGTTGCTTTTCTCAGCGGACGCATTTTGCCGATAGGAAATTGCGCACTGACTTCGGCGGCATTCAAACCATCCGCCTGCAGTACCAATTCACCGCGATTAATATACTTTGCAATACCGACATTAACCTCCGTAATACGGAGGTTATAAGGCGCACGTAATAGGGTTTTTTCTAAATCTAAATCAATAACAGCAAGTTGACTGGTTAATACTTTTTGCTCAGCCTGATTAATTAACAAACTGTTTTTTAGTGTCTGCAATTGCTGCTGACTATTTAAAAACTGGCGCTTACTGGCATCCTTATCCGTTTTTGAAATATTACCGGTTTTACTGAGACGATCAATACGCTGCAATTCCTGTTGCTGCAGTTCAAGATCCTGGCGGGCAATTTCCAAAGACGAGGCAATGGTTGTATCTTTTAACCTGGCCACATCAAACTGTGCCTGCAGTTGTGCCTTGGCTAATAATAATGGTGCAGGATCAATTTTAAGGAGTATTTCTCCCTGATTAATAATTGCCCCGCTGTCCAGATTGTCCGCCACCCAGATAACCGTCCCTGCTAATTCAGATTGTGCCTGCCACTCATTGGAGGGTTGAATGTAACCATACCCGCTAGCTGTAGGTTGGATTTTTCGATGCATTATATTGATCACCCTGACAACCGTGGGATTGGCTGTTTTAGCACTTTGAGGCGGAGCCTGCTTAAGCGATGGAGCAATAAACAGTGCCAACATACCTAGCAATAATGGCGGGATCCATAAAAGGCGTTTTTTCCAACTAAATTTAATATTCATTTTAATAACCTTAAGTTATTTAGATATATCTAATTTAGGTTATTATAGTCTAAATTCCCTGTATTTTAGTTTGCTGCTTCAAAATTAAGCTTTGCGTTTTCAATCATTATCAATATTCCATTGATTTTAAAAATTGAGCATACCGTTAACTTCTCTTTTTTAAGATAAAACGTAGTAGCACTCACCTCTTTTAAAGATATTTCAAATGTAGTATGGACACTCAGATTTGATTTGCTTAACATAACCTTAACATTTCAATAGAAATAATTATCATGAATGAAAACACTGAGCATGAAAAAGATGTAGATGTACTTTTGGTAGGCGCGGGTATTATGAGCGCAACCTTAGGCATTTTATTAAAACAGTTAGACCCGAATATGAAAATAGCCATGATCGAGCGACTGCCAGATGTTGCGACCGAGAGTAGTGATGGCTGGAATAATGCAGGGACAGGCCATGCGGCTTATTGTGAACTGAATTACACACCCGTAATGCGAGACGGTAGCATCGATACCAGCAAAGCATTATCTATCAATGCCGCTTTTGAAGAGTCATTACAGTTCTGGTCCCATTTAGTTGATAAGAAAATCTTACCTAGCCCTAAGCATTTTATTAATCAGGCTCCGCATCATAGTTTTGTGACCGGTGATAAAGACGTTGAGTTCTTACGCAAACGTTATGAAGCATTAAGCGCG
This sequence comes from Psychromonas sp., assembly GCA_049667005.1. Taxonomy (GTDB): domain Bacteria; phylum Pseudomonadota; class Gammaproteobacteria; order Enterobacterales; family Psychromonadaceae; genus Psychromonas. Next base: position 1,374 of record JBATHQ010000770.1, on the reverse strand, counting down.
CACCCTCTATTTTCTGCGATGGAGTACTCTGAAGATCCTGAAATCCTAAAACAATGGATGCCATTAATTATGGAAGGCCGGGATCCAGGTAAAAAAGTTGCCGCCTCTAGAGTACGTTATGGCTCAGATGTCAATTACGGTGCGTTAACGCGTGACATGCTGACTGGCCTGCAGGAGATGGGTGATTTTGAAATTCTAGTGCAGCATTGTGTTACCCATATTGATAAACTGGATGACAAGCGCTGGCGAGTAAGAGCCAAAAATAAAACCGGAGGTGCCCATAGTTATTTCAATGCGCGCTTTGTTTTTCTTGGTGCGGGAGGGGGATCCTTACCGTTGTTACAAGCCTCTGGCATTCCTGAAGGTAGCGGCTATGGTGGTTTCCCTATCAGTGGGCAATGGCTAGTCTGTACTATTCCTGAAGTAGTTGAGCAGCACCATGCTAAAGTTTATGGAAAAGCGCCTGTGGGGGCTCCACCCATGTCCGTACCACATTTAGATACGCGTATTATTGATGGTAAGAAAACCCTATTATTTGGCCCATTTGCCGGATTTACCACCAAGTTTCTTAAAAAAGGATCATTCTGGGATCTACCTACTTCGGTCAATGCGTCGAATCTATTTCCGATGTTATCGGTAGGGTTACAGGGCTTCGATTTAATCCGTTACCTCATTACTGAGGTACTGCAAACACACAAATCAAGAGTCAAAGCGTTACAACAATATTATCCCGAGGCAAAACCTGCAGATTGGTTTTTATCGATGGCAGGTCAGCGTGTACAGATAATTAAAAAAGGAACAGATCGCGTAGGAAAATTGGAATTTGGTACTGAAGTAATCCATTCTGCCGATGCAACGCTTGCAGCTTTATTAGGCGCATCTCCCGGTGCGTCGACAGCAGTAAAAACTATGTTGGGCATTATTGAAACTTGCTTTGCCGAAGAGATGAAAACAACTGCATGGCAAGAGGGAATGAAAAAAATAATTCCATCTTATGGTAAATCTCTGATTGATGATGCCGATTTGTTACTTAAGGTCAGAAAGCATACGCTGGACAGTCTTGAGCTTGATAAGTTGCCGATGTAAAGCAAACTCATTGGATATAAACACTACGTCCAATGAGTTTCATAACTCCCTACACAGCCAACAATAAAAACTTATTTATGATCTGTTTTTATCATTAATTACAAAAGCGTATATAGAAGCACTTCTACAATCCTCTTGTTTATGTCGCAAACACGATAATTTGTCGTACTTATGGACAACCTACATAGATTTTTTAATTTCTATTAATTAATAAAGAAGAATTAAGCAACTGACATATTTCCTGTGTTGATTAATTTTCACTTGCCTATAAGTGCGTCTGTTTATCTG
>JBATHQ010000769.1:0-4936 GCA_049667005.1 Psychromonas sp. | reverse complement strand
TTACAAACCAACAATTTTGCCGGTTAAAAAGAGATAACGTTGGTTTCTCAAAAAACGGCAACGCAAACCTTATTTAACCAACTTGTTATCTATTTCACTCAATTGCCGCAACAGCCGGATAACGGATAAAATCACTAAAATGATTTAACACAAGCAACCCATCGTTAGCACTCCTGACTATAAGACAACACTTGCATTATTGTATCTGCGCAGATACCATTGATTTATATTTTATATAACAATGAGTTAGTTATATAACTCTGCATATCCAAATAGTAATAAAAAGGAGTTTATTTACTATGATACGGCACACCTTGTGGCGAGATATCCCTGCTATTCTAGTTTTGGCTTTAACTGCAAGCGGTTATAGCCAGACACTACGTGCTGCAGAAGAATATATCACTATCGACAGTTATGTTAGCCAGCATCCTGAACAGAAAACGGTGATGGCTGATTTTGCGAAAATAGTAACAGATGCAGCAGCGCCAATAGCCGCGCCAATAGACAAACCAGTTCGTATTGCGGTGATCTACCCCAGTATTCAGGAAACAGATTATTGGCGCAGAAGTTTAATTTCCTTTGAAAAACGCCTGGCAGAACTGCACATCCCTTATGCGTTAAACTTTTTTGCTTCACGCCCTACCGATTCAACGCTGCAAAGCAAACAGATTTCTGAAGCGCTGTTATGGCAACCCGATTATCTGGTTTTTACCCTCGACATATCCCCGCAAGGTCGAATGATTGAACGCATGCTCTCTCAAGAAAAGCCGAAAATTATTCTGCAGAATATTACCACCCCCCTAAAACAGTGGCAGGCACACCGTCCGTTTATGTATGTCGGCTTTGATCATATACAAGGGACAAAGCAGCTGGCTAAGGCAATGCTTAAACAGATCAATTATCAGGGGAAATATTTACTGCTATACCACACCCAAGGTTACGTCAGCCAGATGCGTGGTGATACCTTTGCCAGTGAAGCTGCTAAATACTCTGATATCTCTCAGGTTGGCGCCTATTATACTGACAACAATAAAGACAAAGCCTATCAGGCAACCCTGCAAACCTTACAACAGCACCCGGATCTGAAAATGATTTATGCCTGCTCAACGGACATCGCCCTTGGTGCCCTGCAGGCATTACGAGAAACTGATCGCTTGGATATCCTGATCAATGGCTGGGGGGGCGGAGACGAAGAGTTACAAGTTCTGCAGCAGCAGGAACTCGATGTTACGGTAATGCGCAGCAACGATGACAACGGTATTGCCATGGCAGAAGCGATTAAGCTGGATTTGCACAATCAAACCGATCGTATTCCGCAGATTTTTTCAGGTGAGATTAAACTGCTGGACAAAAGTATGCCGCCAGCCGAAATCAATGCCCTAAAAAAGCATGCCTTCAGACTCAGTGGATTAACAGAGGAGGGTCACTAAAATGCGCACATTATCTTTCTCAACGGTGATCCTCTCACTGGTACTCGGCTTACTGGTAATCTCTTTGTCTATCATATTTATTCCCGTGCATACCGGTGCAGAAAAAGTGCTTGAGCATGATATTCAATTGGATTATCAGCGCGATCAGCATGCACTTAACGAGTTAATGGATACACAATTCAATAATATTCAGCAGATCAGTCAGGAGCTATCTAGCAGCCATCAACTTGAGCAGGCCTTGATTGCACAAAACACCAAGACTATCAAAACTAAACTGGACAGTTTGCTGTCAAGTAACAGCGGTAAATATATTGATGCCTTAGTCGTAGAGGGCAAGGGGGGGACGAGCATCGTTTCCAGTAATACTGCTCTGCTTGGTGTGCAATTACCCCTGCAAAAGTACAGTACAAGTTATAGTCCCTTTGGCATATGGGAAAGCATAACAAGAGTGGAACAGGACGAACTCTACAGCTTACTGCATCTATCACTGCCGGTGCTTGCGCCTCAGTCCGGTGAAGTAATCGGAAAACTGCATACCTTCGTACTGCTTAATGATAATTATTGGATTATCAGTCAGCTGCAACAATTATTCGCTGCACAGGCAATTTCGTTAAGCAGTGAAAACATCCTGCTCGATGCATTGCAACGCCAACCGGGACAACTGCAACTCCTGCGTGATGCACCGATCGCAGTTGATACATCGCCAATGATCACGGCAGAGAACACCTTAAGAAGCCATTATCTGCAGATCGGCAACAGTGAACGATATAAGGTACATTCTCTGCTGTCCAATGCCGCGCAGCAGTCAATCAAAGATGACTATATGTCCAATATTTATTACGCCGGTGCCGTAGTGCTGTTATTGGCTATTGCGACCATCCTGTTACTTCGTCACCTAATCAGCAATGCATTGCTGCAGATCACCTTATATGCGGAGCAGGTACCAAAAAATGGTGCGCCAATGCCTTTTAATGGCGGACGTTTTATTGAATTTATCCGTGTGGGTAATGCCGTTGAAAAAATGCTGCTGCGCATTCGTGAACGTGACAAACACCTTTCCGAAATTGTCGATAATTCGCCAAACTTTATTTTTATCAAAGATTTAAAAAACAATTTTCAGCTAATCAATCAACCTTTATCCGAGGTGATGAATGCCAATAAGAAAACAGAATTAAACGATAAAATTATGGCCCTGATTTTTGCACAGGATAAGCAGGTTCAACATAGTCACCACCCTATCCAATACGAAATGCAGATTGAAAACAACAAGGCCTTCAATACCTTTCTGATCAATAAATTTCCTATCTTCGATGATCACGGTGAACTCGTTTCGATAGGCGCAATTGCAACCGATATAACAGATATCAAAGAAACCGCAGATCAGCTGCAACTGGCTCAGCAGGTATTTGCAGAAACATCCGAATCGATCATTGTGCTCGATGATAAACTCAATATAGTGTCTGCAAATAAAGCATTCAATGAGATGATAGGTTACGGTACGGGTGATGTTTCTCTCGCGATTTATTCATTTATAATCGAACAACCGGATATTATGCAGCGATTACAACATGGCGCACGCTGGCAGGGTGAAACGACATTACGCTGTCTTGACGGCAGGATATTACCCGTACTGGTTTCTGCGACCCGTCTGTCCAGTGAAAATGAGCAAAAACGTTATGCACTGTTGCTTAATGATATTACTGAACTGAAATTTGCCGAACAACGGCTTGAACGGTTAGCCTCCTATGACAGCCTGACGGGGTTACCAAACCGCAGCTTCTTTAAACAGAAATTAGATGAAGCGCTACACAGTGATTCGCTGCTGATTACCGCCCTGATGTCGATCGATCTGGATCATTTTAAAAAGATCAATGACACACACGGCCATGCTGTGGGCGATCAACTGCTACAGCAGGTTGCGGATCGCCTGCGCACCTGTGTGCAGGCGAAAGATACGGTAGCACGCCTTGGCGGTGATGAATTCACGGTTATCCTGCGAGAGATACGCAATCTCAATCAACTTAAGCAGATAGCTGAGCGTGTTCTTAACACACTGAGTAAGCCTTATCAGCTCGATGATCTACAATGTTTCAGTACGGTCAGTATCGGGATTTCACTGATCGGCAAAGATGGTGAAGATGCTGATACCCTGACACAACATGCCGATCAGGCGATGTATCAGGCAAAAGCAAGGGGACGTGATGTCATTCAATTCTTTGATATCGCGATCAACAACGATCAGCAAAGACGTCATTATCTCGAAGAAGAGTTGCATAAGGCGCAGAGTAACAATGAACTGTTTGTACAATACCAGCCACGTTTTGATATACAAGGCAAGCAGGTGGTGAGCGCTGAGGCCCTGCTACGCTGGAATCACCCGGAGCATGGATTGATATCACCTAGTGAGTTTATTCCGGTGACAGAGGGCTCCAACCTGATTATCGAAATAGGCCGTTTTGTATTAGAGGACGCATGCTATCATGCGGCACAGTGGAATGCACAAGGTTATCAGATACCGGTATCTGTGAACCTCTCTCCACGTCAACTCTCCTCACCTAACCTCATTACCGATATCACTGCGGCGTTGGAGAATTCCGGTTTATCGGCTTCTCTTCTGGAGCTGGAAATAACCGAAACCCATGTAATGAAAAATATTAATCAAATTCTCCCTGTGCTTAATGAACTCCGGGCAATGGGGGTTAAATTCTCTATCGATGATTTCGGTACTGGCTACTGCTCGTTGATGTACCTGAAAAAACTGCCGGTAGATACCCTTAAAATAGATCGTTCTTTTGTAATGGATGTGCCCGGTGACAGTGCGGATGAAAATCTGGTACGCGCCATCATCAACTTGTCACACAACCTGAATTTACGGGTTGTCGCAGAGGGCGTGGAAACTAAAGAGCAACAGCAGTTCCTGCGTGAGCATGGTTGTGATGAACTACAGGGATTTTTATTAGGCAAACCCGGCAGTGTGGAGCAGTTAAAAGCGCTAGCCGTTGCTCAGCCGCTAGTGGAAAGCAAAACAGAGCGAGCAATCGGTTGAGAAAGCCTAGTGTTGGTGCGGGTGTAGGGCTTACCTGGACAAAGATTCCCGCCTCAAGGCAACCGGAATGGCTGTGTGGATAAAGTGTTTACGGTGCATGTCATGCCCTACAAATTAGAGCAGATGACGAATCTGGCTGGTATCACTTCAGCCACTCAATCAGCTCTTGGGTAATAAGAGTAACCGCTTTATTCAGTGCGGTTACCGCGCCACCGGGATTCATTGGCGGGGCTACCGGCACACTTGCCACAAAATTCCGGCTGGCTACCACCCTTTTGCTATTGTTGTCGATCAGGTTAAAACGCATCCTGATAACCCCTTCGGAGGTTCCGTCATCATTGATGTTATGGCTCAAATCAAGCAGCGTACTCTCCAACAGCAGATCAGCTTGCGACTCAGATGAGTAGGGAACAACAGCAAGGTAGCGCCCGCTCTTTTCCAGCGCTTCCTGAAAAACAGG
>JBATHQ010000768.1:0-2380 GCA_049667005.1 Psychromonas sp. | reverse complement strand
GGCTTCAAGCGTCGGGCCGGCATCAAAAATGTCCACATAGCCTTCATAGCGCATCCCTTCACTTTCTAATATTCTACGCGCAGGCGCGGTACTTGGGTGCACCTCTGCTATTACTTTCTGCGCGGCTTCACTTAAAAAATCAACATAGAAGGCATGTTTGGGCATCAGTTCGGCAATAAACGATTTATTGCCAATGCCGGTCTGGTAATCCGCAAGGTCAAAATCGAGGTTAAAAAAGTGTCTGCCTAAGCCTTCCCAGAAAGGTGAGCTTCCTTGCGCATCGTTGACACCGCGCATCTCAGCAATCACTTGTTCAGAGAATTTGTCGCGAAATGAAGCCATAAATAGAAAACGGCTTTTAGATAAAAGTTGTCCATTTTTATCTTTGCGATAATCGGGATCTAAAAATAGCGTACATAATTCACTGTGACCGGTATGATCATTACTTAAGCTTAACTTCTTCATCTGCCGGTAAATGCCCAGCGTTTTAGAAGCATGCACCTGGGTGCCGACGTGAAAATCATACCAGGGATTTTCAAGCCCAATAGCCACCTCAATGGCGCTTATACCGACCACTTTTTGAGTCTCTGAGTCTTCTAATGCAAATAGATAACCTTGTTGGCTAAGCGGTGCATCGCCTTGCCAGGTGGCAATCATTCGTTCAATACGATCTTCAATATGGCGCTCATTGTGCGGTAGTGAAGTAAATCCCGTGCCTGTTTTTGTTGCCAGTTGTAAAAGCGCCTGTTTGTCCTGCCTTTTTATCGGGCGAATGATCATCATCTCTGTTCTTCCTTAACTCTATTTGGGCCATTATTTATAGTGCAATCGCGAAAACCCTGTCCCCTTGTGCCAGTTTCAGTTGCGCTATCTCTTCTGCTGAGACCATCAGTTGTTCTCCCTGCAGCGCGCCTTCTACTAAACAGGCTTTAAAACCAAGGCTATCGATTAACCCAATAAGAAAAGTATTCGTCGCTTGGCTCATGCTATTAACACTCAGGCTGAGCGACATTATTTTTTGTCCGATTGATAGCGCATTGCGCTGGGCGGTTAAGATCGGCCCGGCATCAAAAATTTCGATATATTTATCGGGTTCAAATCCTTGCTCACTGAGCAGATCGCATTGTAACTCTGCCTTTTTATGGACTAACCCCATTACCGCTTGCGCCTCCTCATCAATTAATCTCACATAAAGTGGATGATAGGGCATCATTTCGGCGATAAAGGTTTTTTCATGTGTGCTGTTGTAATACTCAACCTGGGGATAATCTATACCGAAGAATTTACGGCCAACATGCTCCCAAAAAGGGGCTCTTCCCTGTTCATCAAAGATTCCGGGTAATACCGCCATCCACTCATTAGCAAAACGCATTGGCGAGACACTCATATACAGTAGTCGCCCAAGGGTGATTAATGTTGGGTAGTGGCTATCAGCAAGCTCCGGAGTGATGTAAAACGAGCAAAGTTGCGAGTGGTCGCTAAGGTCATGGTTTAGGGTTAGCGCATGGATTCGGCTATGGACATTGAGTTCACGGGATGAGTGGATCTTGATATCATTGCGAAACGAATAAAAGGGCGCTTTATTTCCCGCTAGCGCGTTGATACCACCGGTGCCGAGTAGTTGCCCGGTTAAGGTGTCCTCTAGTACGAACAGGTAAGATTCATCTCCCGGCGTTAGCACATCCTGGTCAAAGGAGTGGAGCGAACGATCAACCTTGCTGAGTAAATGCGAACGGTTGGCTGGCAGCGTAGAAACCAACGGCCCACTGATATCGGCTAAACGTTCAAGATCGTTGATATCAGTGAGTTGTGCAGGGCGAAGTACTATCATCGCTGATTACTCCTTATGTAAATAGATATCGAGTGCCGCTGTGAAACGCGCCAATCCGGTGTCAATGTCCTGCTCAGGAATATTTAAAGCAGGAGCAAAGCGGATCACATTAGGGCCGGCAATCAGCACAATCACCCCCTGCTCTGCGGCTAAGTTACTGATCGTTTTTGCCTCGCCGTGGTAGGCTTCATTTAATTCACAGCCGATCAGTAATCCCATACCGCGGATCTCTTTAAACAGTTGTCGCTGTTTATTTATTTCATTTAGTTGCGAGAAAAAGTGTTGCTGACGGGTTTTAACCCCTTGCAAAAATGCAGGCTGATTAACCTCGTCTAACACGGCATTTGCAACGGCAGCGGCAAGGGGATTTCCGCCATAGGTTGTGCCGTGTGTACCGACCGATAAGGTGCTGGCAAATTTATCCGTGGTTAAAACTGCTGCGATAGGGAAGCCGCCACCCAGCGCTTTCGCTGAAGACAGGATATCTGGCTGCACGCCATAGGACATATAGGTATAAAGGTATCCGCTACGGCCAACGCCGGTTTGTAC
>JBATHQ010000767.1:0-2494 GCA_049667005.1 Psychromonas sp. | reverse complement strand
GCTTTGCGTTTTGCTTTGCGTTTTGCTTTGCGTTTTGCTTTGCGTTTTGCTTTTTGCGCCATTTTCAGTTTACACGGAAGTCGGCCCAAGCCCCTTAAATGAACAACATCAATGGATCTCAGAGTTGTGAAATGTTGATAGTCCCATAGCAGGGGGTGGGAACATACTTGTTTTTAACTAGTCAACCACTCCAATTTCAACTCGATTACGGCCCATTTTTTTTGCTGTGTACATAGCCACATCCGCTACTTCAAACATAGATTGAATACTGTCTTTTATATCGTTTTGATATTGCGACACACCAAAACTACAAGTAACAGAAATTTGCTTTATTAAGGGAGTATTAGCTATTTGTTGCCGGAGATTATTGGCAACAACAGCGGCATTAAGAAGTTTAGTATTCGAGCATAATATAATAAATTCTTCTCCCCCCCAGCGAGCAACATGATCTGTCTCTCTCATATGAGCAGTAATACACTTAGCCAAAGAACAAAGAATGCTGTCGCCAATTTCATGCCCATAGGTATCGTTTATCATTTTAAAATGGTCAATATCAAACATTATTAGAGAATACTCACCATCAAGATCATCTTGCATTCTTTGTAATAATTCTCGCGTACCTGCTCTATTATATAATCCTGTTAACGGATCAGTCTTAGCCAAAGCTTCGAATTCCTCTTTTTGAATACTCAAAAAGCTATTTATTTCTTCGAGTTTTTTATTATGCTGGCGGTTTATTTTTAATTGTTCAGCTAATTGGTAAACGCGGTATAAAGCATTAATTGTGATAATCGTTATCCAGGTAAAAATAATGTACAAATACAGTGAATTAGCAGTTATCCACTTACCTGTAAATTGCACTTTTTCCAATAGAATATCAACACTGCGAGTGGCGTTACTATCGCCTGTTGCGATACTTAACGTGGTAACATTATTCAGGTTAGGTTCGGCATCTTTGCCTGTTAGGTTATTTTTTAAAAGCCACCATGATGGCACAGAAAAATTTTTTAATGGTAAACGATATATAGAGCGTCCTGATGTCGGTAGTATCGTTGTCATATTGTTTTTATGGATATATCGGTCACTTGTTTCAATAAGGTTGCTAGATTGACTTTCTTGACTTTCGGTATTGATAAGATAGACAAGCACAGTATCCTGAACACTCGATTGGTGTTTAAATGTTAATAACAAATGGTCATACTGTTCAAGATTTATTCCTTGCCGATTACTATCACTGATGTTTACTTCAAGGTTACAAAAAGGCCAACCGGGTGAAGGTTTCGTTTCACAATGTAACAACACGCCATTAACCGTTTTGATTAGGCTGCTTTTTGAATGCCCACCATATATCTCATCGCCACTCGCAAGTATTGTGTGGTTTGAATCCGGAAAAACATCCAAAATATGATTCATACCATAATGTTGCCAACTCACAAGAGATAATGAGAGAATTGCAACAAAAAAATAAACATACTCTTGTTTAAAGTAACTGAATGCTAATTTTTGTTTTGACTTTATTTTTTGCATTATTTGCTTCTGAGTCTAATGTGGTCGCTGTTAAGAGAATTTCAATATATTATCGATTCCTATCAGGTATGCCAGCATATGCTATAACATTCTGAATTTAAATCACAATATCTCCCTACCTCCCTCTCCACAGGTCAAGATCGCACTTAGATTGATTATATGATCTAATAGCAAACTCAATCTTTGGAGCTATAACCAACAGTAAACGTACTTCGAAATGGAAGCACTTATAAATTAATAGTTGAAGGCTTTGAAAGCCTAGCTTTTAGGCAACTTAGATAAACGAAACTACATAACGCCTCAAATTAATCGTAGCAAAGAGCATTGCTGAGCGCGCTTTTTGTTTACCGAGTAGATTTTCCTTGTTAGATATGTGCACTGAAAAAGAAGTCGCAGAGCTCATCCGATCATGACCCCAAACATTTTTTTCTAATCAATTAACCCCTTTTTAAACTCCCTCCGTTTATAACGAGTAACTGTTCCACTACGAACAACAGCTATAAGTCATAAGGGAGAAAAATAATGAAATATTCTATACAAAAATCAGCTCAAGTCGGGATACTTTCCAGCCTATTGCTCGTTGCAGCTTGCGGGCCAACCCCGCAGGTGGACAACTCTGGCCGGGTTGATAATGACGAGATAAAGGAGCAACTGTTAAAAGATAAGAAAATAGAGAGTGAAATTGCAGGCGTCACAGAGGTTGATGCGATAAAAAGTGCAACGCGAGAGGAGCCCAGCTTATCTTTAACAAAACCTGAAAGTGATTATATGGCAAGAGAAACGGCTAAGGTTTTGATTCAGGCGCCCTCTTTTCGCCAGCATATTGCCGACAATATCAGCGTATCAAGCATGACCTTTAGCGATCGTGAAAACTATTCGCATAATACGGACAACCCGGTTCATTTGGTGACGGAGCAACCTGTATCCACCTTTTCTATTGATGTGGATACGGCATCCTATTCTAATG
>JBATHQ010000766.1:0-6306 GCA_049667005.1 Psychromonas sp. | reverse complement strand
TGACACCCGATCCAAAGCGCTTCATTGGATATATAAAGTTTAGTATTTGCCTATGCTCCTATTAACTGGCGCATAGGCAATTTTTACATAACGCTATTCGCAGCATGGTTAGAGCATTAGCATAAATGGCATGACCACAACCAATGAAGCCAGCAATCTTTCTGCTAAAAATAGTCAGTTAAAATAAGTAGTTGGAAAATTTATATTAGCATAATCACTACCCCACATATCCATCATATAGCTACTTGCTGTGGGCTAGCCATGTTGATTCCCGCCAGTAACTGCATAAGATCATTCGAACATTGTTGTTCCATATTGAGTAATTGTTCAAAAAGATTATCTTTATCTTCAGAATGTAATATTGGTTGCAGTAGTTCACTTAAGGTCTTTATTACTTTCGCTTTTTCTGTAGGAGAAAATAGCCCCATCGCTAACCCCCTTCTAATTTTACCAACAAGCCCAATAGTTGAGACAATCTGCAAAGTCCCCATTAATTGATGCGTTGATAGCTTGGGCTCAGTATTAATCAATTTCAGTAGTCGATGTTGAGCTCGGCAGTGAATAAAGGCCATTTTTTGGCTATCCCACTCAATCGTATAAGTACGCTGTAAATCGCTTAATATTGCAGCTTTAATCCGTGAGCTGCGTTTGCCTCGATTAGTCGGAAAAATGAGTAAAAAACCAAGAAATGCAACCAACGTTCCGCCAACAGCAGCAAGTCCGAAAGGCAACTCCGTAGATAATTGAAAGTTGACGGGGTATTCTATAGGCGACAGCAGTAAGTACATCATCACGTAATCCATTGCAGCAACACAGAATCGAGACGATGATAAAGGAATAATGACGGGTAAAATAAACAGGATCATAATGACGATGCACTCACCTTCGCTACCGGCATTCGCCCAAAAATAGCCCTTGATTAATAAGCTAGCAGCCAGTCCTACTATTTGCCATGTAAACACGCGGCTCATCATGCTCGCCGGGGCTTCGAAGGTAGAAAAAAGAGTCACCATAACCGATGTGCCAAGCATCACAAATGCGCCAATTGTGGAATTAGTATAATTCCACAGAAGACCTATCGCGCCTAACACGCTAAAAGTACGCACCATCGCTTGCTTAGCCGCAACCCAGTCGCGATGCAGCACAACCATATGAAGTAGTTTCGCTCGTTCAACTTTGCCCTGCTCTTTATAGCGAAGTCGTTCTGTCAACGCTATATGAAGGTCGGTAAACGCCACGTTTAAGCCCCCTTCTGGTAGCTCTTTGCAGATATCTTCAATGCATTGCAACTCGTTATCGATTCCCAGATCATTTTTAATCACCTTAGCAAGCCTGCGCAAAGATAATTTTAGCGGCATCAATTGTTCCATTGTGGCATTGGTATTGAGACGGGTCAGCAAAGATACATTAGAATATATAATCGCACGTATCGAATGAATTGAGCGGCGAGAGCGCAAAGAACCGGCTCCGTGTGGTATAAGCAACTCATCGATAGCTGCGGCCTCTTTAACCAAGGTTGCAATCTGCTGTTGGGTTATTTGAGAATAGCTAGCTTGAGTCAGCAAGGTAAGCACGGAATGGGTTAACAACTTAATGCGCTGACTGAGTTGCCCTTCATTAGATACTTTATTAAAAACCAAACCAACAAGCATCGCAATGATCACACCAGTAGAGACTGTTAACATGCGATCCAAACCGAGTTCATAAATACTCGTACCTTGCGCTATATCAAGCAATACAACCAATGATGCGGTATAGCCACTCAATAGTGTCAGATAAGAAAGTAGACCATGAATAAGATTACCAGCACCAGTACACAAGGTGAGCCAAACTGTCAGTCCGAGTGTGACATAAAGTATATCTCCATGGGAGAGTGTGAGAATACTTACGCCAACTAACGTACCAATTAGCGTACCAAGCAATCGAAAAAGGCTTTTCTCCAGTAACATCCCTTTTTTTTGATAGGGTTGCGATGATGCAGCCCAAACACTCATTGCCGCCCATTGTGGATGATCTAATCCTAACCACCAGCCACATGCCAATGCAACACAGGAAGCCAATGTCGTTCTTAGTGCGTAAGCAGCTAACCCCCTATCAAATAGACCCCATCTCTGTATATGTTGCAACATTGCAAATAAAAAAGATCGTTTGTTTACAGATGGTACTTTCATTCCCCTATGCTTCCTTCCAATATGTCTAATACCTCATGGAAATGCGCTAACTGCTCGTCGCTTACCCGTGACATAAATACACTTTCAATCTGTTGTAGATGTGAGAGGATATCTTTTACCTTCTCAGCGCCAGCATCTGTCAAGTAAATCAAATTACTACGCCTATCCGTCTCACTGGTTTTACGCACAATTTCCCCTCTTTTTTCCATGGTATCAAGCAGACGAACCTGTGCAGGACCTTCAATGCCAACCGCCTTAGCAAGCTGCTTTTGATTTACACCATCACCTAAATTGTGCAAATGAATCAGCGGTCCCCAAGTAGTATCATTGATTCCAAGCAGAGAGAGTTGTTGATCTAGATAACGTCTCCATTGACGAGACAAAGTTGAGAAGCGGAGACCAAAGGTTTCACGATAATTATTCATAATATTAATTCACATTCAAACTATTTGAATGTGAATCATACTTGTGTTCGCAAAATAGATCCAAGAGTTTCGATAACAGGCTCATAATTTCCATTTAGTTTTTAGCGTGATTTGTTGATATTTCCCTCTCCCTAAAGGAAGAGGAGAAAGTCAAATTTAGCGACTACTCTAACTCATTAAAAAACATAATCTGTCCATAATAGACGCACCTTTTTTTCCGCATCATCAACAACGTGTGACTGTGTATCAAAACGCATTGTGGCACGCTTATTTAGTTGATATTGTGGCCAATCGGCTTTTCCCGTTTTAGCAAAATCAGTCCATTGACGGTGCATTGCATTGGCGAGTGATTGCGGTGCATGACTACCGATCAGCCTTTTTGCTTCGGCTGTTTGAGTGGTATTAAAAGTAAAAGGCACATCAATAAAATGCGCGGCACCAAATGTAGGTGACTGCCATGAAAAATTATAATGCCAAACAGGGTTGCCATTACTCACTAATTTTTCAGCAATATGCAGTGCTGGCATTCTGAAGGTGTAATCAGATGAAAGATCCGCATAAATATCCCCCGCACTTTGACCTTGATCCGTTTGCCTATAAACATCAGTTGGTTTACCACTAAGCGCAAGATCTTTTAAAAATAGCGATACTTTCTCCGCTTTAATTCTCTGTAGTTGTCCACCTGGTACCAAATAAAGGCGCGCTTCTTGATCAGTGCTACCAACAATCACTGGAATTGAAGGATCGGCATTGGCTAAATCAAGTACTGCCGTCTTATGAATAATATTATTATCAACCACAGGTAAAAATGCAGTGCCACCCCAAGATAACTTCCCCCACTGCTCACGGTCAGTAATGGTATGTCCCAGCTCAACCACAGCGGCAACTAATTTTGGATAGGAAACAGAAGCGATACCTTCAAGTGATGCGCTAACTGCAAGTTGTTTGGCAAACGCATCAGCCAGTTGTTCAGCTTCCTTACGCGTTAGCACTTGCATCGGTGGGCTTTGCATAATGACTTTTTGGAATAGCCCTTTCGTTTTATCGGTTCCCAGCAAAATAGCCACACTTTCAGCCCCTGCCGATTGACCAAATAACGTGACTTGTTGAGCATCACCACCAAAATCTACAATATTGTGATGTACCCATTGCAGTGCCAAAATTTGATCTAGAATACCGCGATTATCAGGTGCTCCCGCAAGATGCATAAAGCCATCAACGCCCACGCGATAATTAATGGTTACGACAATAACGCCCTGTTTAGCAAAACTTTCACCTTGGTAGACAGATTGCGATGCATCTTCACGAATAAACGCGCCACCGGGGATCCAAACCATCACCGGCAATTTTTCTGACGTTTTTAACGCGCTTATTGGCGCCCAAATGTTCACGGTTAAGTCACCAGCCGCGCCAACTAGCGTGATTGACCGACCGCGGCTCGGCTGTGGTACGGGCGGTGTTAAAGTGGTGCAATCGAGTACACCATCCCAAGCTTGAATAGCTTGTGGTGCTTGAAAGCGACGTCCTTCAACAAATGGATTTTGCGCATAAGGAACACCATAAAAAGCCATTACGCCTTCATTTAATACGCCTTGCACTTTCCCTAACTGGGAATCGACAATAATCGTATTGTCTTGCGCTGCATAGGCAGTTGTAAACGTCATTGATAACAGGGTTATCATCCCCACAATGCAATTTTTAATTTTTTTTCTCTTCATTTTGGCTCTCTATATAATCATTTTTAGTGGATGTAATTCATGTCCGCACAGATTACCATTTGAAATATAAATCAAAAACCGCTATTTTTAACTCATTACAATCTAAAAATTAGATGGATAATTATGATTCGTTCCACATTAGAGCAATGGTATATATTGCAAACCGTTATCGATGCAGACGGATTTACCGCTGCAGCCAAGCAATTACACCGTAGTCAATCTTCAGTCAGTTATGCGCTGAAAAATTTGCAAGAGCAATTAGATGTACAACTGATCGCGATTACCGGAAAAAAAGTCAGTTTGACTGCGATTGGTGCAACACTACTGGAAGATGTTCGCCCATTATTAAAAGAGTTTGCAAATATTGAGACCAGAGCGAAGCTACTCACCTGCGGCGCTCCTGCAAAAATCACCCTTGAAGTCGACAGTATCTACCCAAAATTACTCTTATTTAACGCACTAAAAGCGTTTAAACTCAATTATCCTCACACTCTGATTGAGTTAAAAGAGGTCGTCAGGCTCGCACCAACAAATAGCGTTAACAAATGTGATTTAGCCATTGGTCAGCCTTTTAATGGTAAGTTGATGGCGCAAAAACTGATCGATGTCGAGTTAATTGCAGTTGCTCACCCTCAGCATCCGCTGCACAGTATAAAAAAGACATCGTTAACCGTGGGCGATTTAGATCCTTACATTCAAATTTATCTCGATAATAGCCATCAAGATAGCAATGAGATTGTCGAACGCCCAAGGCAACGCTGGACGGTCAATACGATTGATGCTGCGATTGAAGCAGTATGCAGTCAACTCTGTTTTGGCTGGCTACCAAAGCATAGAATTACTGGTTTAATGAAGCTCAATGAATTGCAGCCACTACCTTTAAGTATCGGACTAATTCGTAGTATCCCCCTGTATCTTATCTATATGGATTACGATCGCCGTAGCCCTGCAGTACAAGCATTGGCAGAGATAATTGAGAAGACAAGCCAGTAAATTAATGACGGCACCACTTTCAGAAAAATACTTATGCTAACAAACCAGAAACACTTGAAAATATGTGACTTAGATCTCGCTATAAATAACAAATACACAAAAACATGAGTATAGAGTTGCAACAAAAGCTGAATCGGTTCAGTCTTATAGATAAATCGATTCAGCCAAAAGTATTTTTTGTTTAACGCTGATTAAACAGTTTTATTTGGCTGAATATTTTTTAACTAAAAAGCTGAATCGGTTCAGCTAACAAACCAAAGAAGGTGAGTAAACTATGTTAGTAATCAACAGCAGTGATATTGTTCTTTCACAAATAGCTGCAGATAAAACACAAGCGATAAAATCTATCGCAGGCAGTCTGGCACAAAAAGGCTACGTTGAAGCCGGTTACCGTGATGGGATGCTGGCGCGTGAAGCACAAAATTCAACATTTTTAGGCAGCGGTATCGCCATTCCTCATGGTACAACCGATACCCGCGACATGGTCAATAAAACTGGCGTTATCCTGCACCACTTTCCTGAGGGGGTCGATTGGGGAGATGGCAATACCGTTTATCTAGCAATCGGTATCGCAGCAAAATCAGATGAGCATTTAATGATTTTGACCCAACTCACTACGGTACTTTCAACTGATGGTGTAGAAGAACTACTTAAACAAGCAACGAAAGCTGAAACGATTGTTGATTTACTCTCAGGTAAAGTGCAGAGCGAAACACTGTTTAATAACGATCTGATCCAACTTAAATTTCCAGTAGACGAATTTGTACAACTAAGCGCCACAGCTGCCGGTTTAATAAAAAATCAAGGCGCAGCAAGTGATCTGTTTGTCAGCAACGTCATTAATAATACTAGCTATTTAGGTCAAGGCCTTTGGTTAGCAAGTTGCTCTCAAGGCGTAACTAAAACAGCCCTCTCTTTTGTCACTAGCAGCAGCCCTCTACAACATCAAGGCAAACCCGTTAACGGTTTACTTTGTATCGCCAGTAATAGTGATCTCCA
>JBATHQ010000765.1:0-10725 GCA_049667005.1 Psychromonas sp. | reverse complement strand
GCCAATACACACCCCATATAAGCCGCCAATCAACCTGTTTTCTGACCATACTTCAACGGAATGGGCAAATCCTTGCTGATGAAGTTTGTTATATGCGCCGATCATCTGTTCAGTTATCCACGTCTCCTTCTGATATGTACGCGGCGCCGCACAAGCATGGATAACATCATCGAATGCCAGATTAATCGAGATACAATAATTGCTTTGTTTGATCTGTTTTTTCATACTTTTACTGATATGAACGTCGCTTGGTTTGATTATCGCGCGTTGTGAAGGGCTCCACCATAAAATGGGTTGACCAGTACTGAACCAGGGGAAGATGCCTTTTCTGTAAGCGGATATAATGCGCTCTGTGCTTAAATCTCCACCCATTGCCAGCAGGCCGTCGGGCTCGCGTAATGCTGACGCTATATTCGGGAAAATATGCGTATTGATGTCCAGTTCGGGAAGGTATATCGGCATAATATTTCACAAATTTAAAAGACAAAAAAGCCAGTATAAATACTGGCTAAACAGACTGCAACAATGCTTTTTAGCAAAGCTAAATGTTGATTTATTTAGAAATCAGGTCGCTGATCTTCTTCTAATTTTAATCCAATATTACCGGTATATAACTGGCGTGGTCGGCCAATTTTCTGTCCCGGTTGATCCAACATCTCTTTCCAATGAGAGATCCAGCCAATAGTACGTGAAATAGCAAATATAACGGTAAACATGGATTTAGGAATACCCATCGCCTGAAGCACAATACCCGAATAAAAATCGACATTAGGATAGAGTTTTTTCTTGATAAAATACGGGTCTTCAAGCGCAATTCTTTCAAGCTCCATGGCCACATCAAGAAGAGGATCGTCCATTTTCAGGTCTTTTAATACTTCATGGCAGGTTTTGCGCATTACCGTTGCACGAGGATCGTGATTTTTATAGACACGATGGCCAAAGCCCATTAAACGGAACGGATCATCTTTATCTTTTGCTCTGGCGATAAATTCCGGAATGTTTTCCACACTGCCGATCTCTTCAAGCATATTCAAACAGGCTTCATTTGCGCCACCATGCGCAGGGCCCCACAATGAGGCAATACCGGCCGCAATACAGGCAAATGGGTTAGCGCCAGATGAACCTGCTAAACGAACGGTTGAGGTAGAGGCATTTTGTTCATGATCTGCATGCAGGATAAATATTTTATCCATCGCGCGTTCCAGTACCGGGTTAACTACATATTGTTCGCAGGGGACTGCAAACATCATCTTCAGGAAATTACCTGCATATGAAAGCGTATTATCAGGGTAAACAAAAGGCTGACCAGAGGAGTATTTGTAGCTCATTGAAGCTAGGGTTGGCATTTTTGAAATTAATCGGTAAGCAGCAATTTCACGGTGCTCTTCATTGTAGATATCAAGATTATCATGGTAGAAAGCCGCTAGGGCACCAACGACCCCGCACATGATTGCCATCGGATGAGAGTCACGACGAAAACCATTGTACAGTTTTGCTAACTGCTCGTGGATCATCGTATGGTGTAAAACAACATGATGGAATTTTTCTGACTGTTTTCTATCGGGTAATTGACCGTTTAAAAGTAAATAACAAACTTCGAGATAGTCTGATTGTTCAGCTAAATCATCAATTGCGTAACCACGGTATAAAAGAATGCCTTTTTCACCGTCAATAAAGGTGATAGCTGATTTACATGAAGCCGTTGCAAGAAAACCCGGGTCATAGGTGAAATACCCTGTTTTGCCTAATTTACGAATATCAATTACATCATTACCCGCTGTGCCTTTTAATATTGGTAATTCTATGGGGTCTTGACCTGGTAATTGAAGTATTGCTTTTTGTTCAGACATTTAGTGCTCCATTACTGTTAGATAAACTATAATTTAACCTATATATATTTACAGGCTAAATTTATCATTGTCAATTTTAACGCGTTAACTTTGCGAGATTCAAAAATAGAGTCTAGGTGAAATTTTTTTAAAATGCAGCTATATAAGTATAACAGATTGAAATAAACCAGATAAATCAGTATTCACTCTTAATAAAGTATGAAAATAGAGTGCAATTGCAAATTTCCACAACAGAAATTAATTGTAATCGTGTTTGCATCACAAAAAACAGTATTTTACTGTTACATCATATTAACAATATGCTTACAATGCGTCTGTAAAACGACAACTTCTTATTGGCTAATAAAAAGAGACAAATTGTGCGTAAAGAGAGACCTAAAAATTTAGACCTATCCACGGTTAAATTCCCAATCACAGCAATTGCATCAATAGTCCATCGTGCATCAGGGATAATTGTATTTGTTGCTCTGGCAATATTTTTAACCTTGTTAAATAATTCATTGACCTCCGAGGCTGATTTTAATCGAGTGATGAGTTATGTCGATAATTTCTTTGTCGGCTTAATCCTATGGGGCGCATTAACCGGGCTGGCTTACCATGCGGTATTCGGTGTCCGTCACATGATTCAAGATATGGGTTATTGGGAGGAGTTAGAAAGTGCCGCGTTGAGTGCAAAAGTCGGGTTTATAATCACTGCGGTATTATCAATTTTAGCGGGAGTATTAGTATGGTAAAGGTTGCGGGGACTTTCGGTAGAAGCGGGGTTCATGATTATGTGTTATTACGTGCCACTGCGATTATTTTATTGGCCTATGTGTTTTATTTTATCGGTTTTGTCACATTTGCTGATATTACTTATTCTACTTGGGTTGGTTTCTTCTCTTCGACGTTGACCAAGGTATTCTCTTTATTTGCATTAATTGCCATGCTTGTGCATGCGTGGATCGGTATCTGGCAAGTGTTAACAGATTATATCAAGTGTTCTGCATTACGCGCTGTATTACAGTTTTTATTAACCTCTGTTGCATTTATTTATGTTCTTTTTGGTTTTGTCATTTTGTGGGGAGTTTAAGGTGAGTTTACCTATTCGTGAATTTGATGCGATTGTAATTGGTGCTGGCGGCGCAGGAATGCGCGCCGCACTTGCAATTTCGCAGGAAGGTAAAAGCTGTGCGTTGATTTCGAAAGTATTTCCAACGCGTTCGCATACTGTTTCTGCACAAGGTGGTATCACAGTTGCGCTTGGTAATGCGCATAAAGATGATTGGCAGTGGCATATGTATGACACCGTAAAAGGTTCTGATTACATTGGTGATCAGGATGCCATTGAGTATATGTGTAAAACCGGCCCTGAAGTTGTTCGTGAACTGGAAAATATGGGCTTGCCATTTTCACGTTTTGAAGATGGCAGTGTTTACCAGCGTCCATTCGGCGGTCAATCTAAAGAGTTTGGCGGCGAGCAGGCATCGCGTACTGCCGCAGCAGCTGACCGAACCGGTCATGCCTTATTACATACCCTTTACCAGCAGAATATTAAGAATAAAACGACGGTCTTTTCAGAGTGGTATGCACTTGATTTAGTTAAAAATGATGATGGTGATATTGTTGGCTGCACGGCAATTGATATTGAATCCGGCGAAGTGGTGATGTTTAAAGCACAAGCCACGGTACTCGCCACCGGAGGAGCGGGTCGAATTTATGCGTCTACTACTAATGCGCACATTAATACCGGCGACGGTGTGGGTATGGCACTGCGTGCCGGCGTACCAGTACAGGATATGGAGATGTGGCAGTTCCATCCAACCGGGATAGCGGGGGCCGGTGTGTTGGTAACAGAAGGTTGTCGTGGTGAAGGTGGCTATTTACTTAATAAAGATGGAGAACGCTTTATGGAACGTTACGCACCCAATGCCAAAGATTTAGCCGGGCGTGATGTTGTAGCGCGTTCAATTATGATTGAAATTCGTGAAGGTCGTGGTTGTGAAGGTCCCTGGGGAACGCACATTAAGTTAAAACTGGATCATCTTGGTAAAGATGTTCTGGAATCTCGCTTACCTGGTATCTGCGAACTTTCTCGTACTTTTGCTCACGTTGATCCCGTTAAAGAGCCAATTCCAATTATCCCTACCTGCCATTATCAGATGGGGGGCGTGCCAACGACGGTTAATGGTCAGGTGCTAAAGCTGGATGAAAATGGTAAAGATATTGAAGTAAAAGGTTTATTTGCCGTCGGAGAGATAGCCAGTGTATCAGTGCATGGTGCCAACCGTTTAGGTGGTAATTCGCTTTTAGACCTGGTTGTTTTTGGTCGTGCTACAGGCAAACATTTAGGAGTGGTGCTGGCACGGGAAAATACCGCCAAGGAAGCGACACAGGAAAATATTGATGCTGCACTTGCACGCTTAAATCGTTGGGAAAAAGGTGACGGCACTGAGTGCCCAAATCAAATACGTAAAGATTTACAACAATGTATGCAAAACAACTTCTCGGTGTTTAGAGAGGGGGCTGCAATGGCCGAAGGTTTAGCTGAACTAAAAGTATTGCGTCAACGTTTGCAGAATGCAAAATTGGATGATAAAAGCACTGAATTTAATACTAATCGTATTGAATGTTTAGAGCTTGATAACTTAATGGAGACGGCATATTCAACTGCAATGGCGGCCAATTTCAGAACTGAAAGCCGTGGCGCACATAGTCGTTTCGATTATCCGGATCGTGATGATGCAAATTGGCTTTATCATAGTATTTTTAATCCTGAAACAGAAAGTATGTGTAAACGAAATGTCAATATGGCACCGGTGCTACGTGAAGCTTTCCCGCCCAAAGCACGTGTTTACTAAGAAGGTTATTGTGATGAAAGTAATGTTTTCTGTTTATAGATATAACCCGGATCTTGATAGCGCACCTTATATGCAGGATATGTCTTTAGATATTCCTGAGGGCTCGGACATGATGGTGCTCGATGCGTTAATTGCATTAAAAGAGAAAGATCCTACCCTGTCATTTCGTCGCTCCTGCCGTGAAGGGGTATGTGGTTCTGACGGCTTAAATATTAATGGCAAGAATGGCTTAGCTTGTATTACGCCATTGTCAGATCTGTTATCCAAAGGTAAAATAATATTACGTCCTTTACCTGGTTTACCCGTGGTACGTGATTTAGTAATAGATATGACGCAATTTTATACTCAGTATGAAAAAATTAAACCTTACCTGATTCCTGATGAGCGACTACCACCCGTTGGTGAATACAAGCAATCGCCAGAACAACGCGAAAAACTGGACGGTTTATATGAGTGTATTTTATGTGCTTGTTGTTCAACATCTTGCCCCTCTTTTTGGTGGAATCCGGAAAAATTTATCGGCCCGGCAGGTTTACTTGCAGCATACCGGTTTCTCATTGATAGCCGCGATAGCGCAACTGAAGAGCGTCTTGACGATCTCGATGATGCATTTAGTGTGTTCCGATGCCATAACATTATGAATTGTGTTAGTGTTTGTCCAAAAGGATTAAACCCGACAAAAGCAATAGGCAAAATCAAATCCATGTTATTACAGCGTGCTATTTGATTTTTTTACAACGGTAATTAATTAGTAAAGGAAGGAATTTTAATGCCAACTAATGTTATGCAGACATGGTTAGCTTCATCACATTTTTCCGGAGGCAATTCAACCTATATTGAAGATATCTATGAGTCTTATTTAGATGATCCTTTATCTGTTGATGCTAACTGGCGGAAAGTATTCGATGATTTACCACGCGTCAGTGACCAACCAGAAGAAGCGCACTCTGCCATTCGCGCACAAATGAAACTTGCTGCACAATCCCCGAAATGTTTTACCCCGCCTGAAGGCGCCATGCACAATGATGCGAAGCAGGTACAGGTTTTACAATTAATAGCTGCCTATCGAAATCGTGGTCATGAAGTTGCTTCACTGGATCCTTTAGGACTGTTTAAACATACCGAGATCAAAGAATTAGATCCCTTTTATCATGAATTAGAAGGTTCAGATCTGGATGCCAGTTTTAACGTTGGTTCCTATGCCGCTGGCAATGAAACCATGGTGTTGCGGGATCTTGTCGCATCGCTTAAACGGACTTATTGTGGCTCGGTCGGTGCCGAATATATGCATATTGTTAATACAGAGGAAAAGCGCTGGATACAAAAGCGCATCGAATCCTGTGAAAGCAAACCCTCATTTAGTGAACATGCAAAACATCGCTTTCTTGAAGAGCTGACCGCGGCAGAAGGGCTGGAACGCTATATTGGCTCAAAATTTCCAGGTGCAAAGCGTTTTTCGCTGGAAGGTGGTGACTCTTTTGTACCAATGTTAAAAGAGTTGATTCGACGTGCCGGTGAACAGGGCGCTAAGGAAGTTGTATTGGGGATGGCCCATCGTGGTCGTCTGAATGTATTAGTTAACGTCTTTGGTAAAAAACCTAACGATCTGTTTGATGAGTTTGCGGGTAAACATACTATTGTTGATGGTTCCAGCGATGTAAAATATCATCAGGGTTTCAGCAGTGATTTTAAAACACCTAAAGGCAATGTGCATCTGTCACTTAGTTTTAACCCTTCCCATTTAGAGATTGTTAACCCGGTAGTATTAGGCTCAGTGCGAGCTCGCCAAGAACGTTTAAATGGCATAAGTGAAAGTGTGTTACCTATTACTGTGCACGGCGATTCTGCAATCGCAGGGCAGGGCGTTGTGCAGGAAACTTTTAATATGTCACAAGTACGTGCATTTAAAGTTGGCGGAACAGTGCGCATCGTTATCAACAATCAAATAGGTTTTACCACATCAAACCCAGAAGATAGTCGCTCTACCCGATTCTGCACAGATATCGCAAAAATGGTACAAGCACCGATTTTCCATGTTAATGCGGATAACCCTGAAGCGGTTATTTTGGTCACGCAAATCGCGCTGGATTTCCGTAATACTTTTAAACGTGATGTGGTAGTCGACTTGGTCTGTTACCGTCGCCATGGTCATAACGAAGCGGATGAACCGAGTGCAACGCAGCCCTTGATGTATAAAAAAATCAAAAAACATGCCACACCGCGTGAAATTTACGCACAACAACTGGTCAGTGAAGGTGTCATTAAAGAGGACTACGCTAAACAGTTAATTGCAGATTATCGTGATGCCCTGGACAATGGCGAATGTGTTGTAAAAGAGTGGCAGACAATGCAACGTCATTCTATCGACTGGAGGCCTTACCTGAAACACGACTGGGACGAACATTATGAGCCGGAATTTCCTAAACAACGATTACTGGAGTTAGGAAAAGTAATTAGTCATTATCCGGACTCTCATGTTCAGCACTCCCGTGTTAAAAAGATCTATGATGATCGTAAATTAATGGCCAGTGGTGATAAGTTATGTGATTGGGGGTTCGCAGAAAATTTAGCCTATGCGACGTTGCTCGACAGCCAATTCAATATTCGTTTGGTCGGTCAGGATTCCGGACGTGGTACTTTCTTCCATCGCCATGCTGTGTTGCATGAGCAAAAGGAAGGCAAACACTATATCCCGCTTAAAAATATCGCTGATCAACAAGGCCATTTCGATGTTTATGATTCTGTTCTTTCAGAAGAGGCGGTATTAGCATTTGAATACGGCTACTCAACCGCCGCGCCAAAGGGGTTGTGCATATGGGAAGCACAGTTTGGTGATTTTGCCAATGGAGCACAGGTTGTCTTTGACCAGTTTTTATCTTCCGGCGAGCAGAAATGGGGGCGTATGTGCGGATTGACAGTACTCTTACCACACGGCTATGAGGGACAAGGTCCTGAGCATTCCTCTGCAAGATTAGAACGTTATCTGCAATTGTGTGCCGAGCATAATATGCAGGTCTGTGTTCCTTCTACCCCTGCGCAGGTTTTTCATATGTTACGCCGTCAAGTAGTGCGTTCAATGCGTCGTCCATTAATTGTGATGTCACCAAAATCACTATTACGCCATCCTGAAGCGGTTTCCACTCTAGATGAACTGGCGCATGGCACATTTCAAAATGCGATTGCCGAGGTTGATGAGCATGATCCGAAAAAAGTAGATCGGGTTATTTTATGTAGTGGTAAAGTGTATTACGATCTTTTAGCCAAACGTCGTGATGAAGGCTTAAGCAATGTCGCAATTATACGTATTGAACAGCTATATCCTTTCCCTACCAATGAAGTTAATGATATTTTAGCGGCTTACCAACATGTTAAAGCCTTTGTCTGGTGCCAGGAAGAACCGCAAAACCAAGGTGCCTGGTATTGTAGTCAACATCATTTCAGAAGTGTACTGCCTGCTTCTGCGCGATTACATTATGCCGGACGTGAAGCGTCAGCATCTACTGCCGTTGGTTATATGTCTTTACATCTAAAGCAACAAAAAGCATTGATCAATGAAGCGCTTGCTCTCGTTGAAGAGTAAACGACATAAATCCCGAATTTTTAGTTGAAAGATTTACCGTAGGAAACGTTAATTATGATTGAAATATTGGTGCCGGAACTTCCCGAGTCAGTTGCAGATGCGAGTGTTGCAGTTTGGCATAAACAAGTGGGTGATTTTGTTGAGCGTGATGAAGTGCTTGTTGAAATTGAGACTGATAAAGTCGTGCTGGAAGTGCCGGCAACTGTATCGGGCATTTTAGAAAAAATTGTTGAAGAGCAGGGGGCAACTGTACTTTCTAAGCAACTATTAGGACATATAAAAGAAGGTGCTGAAGCGCCGGAAAAAGCGCCGGAAGCTGAACCTGAAGTTAAAGCTAAAGCCAAAAAAGCTAAAGCTGTTGCGCCCGTTAATGCGGCAGATGCAAGTCCGTCTGTACGGCGTTTAATCCTTGAAAAAGGGCTAGAAGCATCAGAAATTAAAGCCACCGGTAAAGGCGGTATGATCACCCGCGAAGATGTGGAAAAACATCGTGTTGTAAAAAATGAACAACAGACTGCGCCTAAAGTTGATATCGTAGCAGCGGTGGTCGCGCGCAGTGATAAACGTGTACCAATGACGCGTCTACGTAAACGTGTTGCTGAGCGTCTATTAGAAGCAAAAAATTCTACGGCGATGTTAACCACATTCAACGAAGTGAATATGAAGCCGATCATGGATTTGCGTAAACAATACCAGGAAGTTTTTGAGAAAAAACATGGTATCCGTTTAGGGTTTATGTCTTTCTATATCAAAGCCGTAACAGAAGCGCTAAAACGCTTCCCGGAAGTGAATGCGGCGATCGATGGAGATGAAATTGTTTATCATAACTTTTTTGATATCAGTATCGCTGTTTCAACCCCTCGCGGATTGGTTACGCCAGTTTTACGTGATACAGATACGCTAAGTGTCGCAGGTATAGAAAAAGGCGTAAAAGCGCTGGCTATCAAAGGGCGAGACGGTAAATTAACCGTTGATGAGATGATGGGCGGTAACTTCACCATCACTAATGGCGGGGTGTTTGGCTCTTTGCTATCAACCCCTATTATTAACCCGCCGCAAGCCGCTATTTTGGGGATGCATAAAATTCAGGATCGTCCTATGGCGGTTGATGGCAAAGTAGAAATTTTACCAATGATGTATTTAGCGCTTTCTTATGATCATCGTTTGATTGATGGTAAAGAGTCAGTGAGCTTCCTGGTCACAATTAAAGAGTTACTTGAAGATCCAACGCGTTTGTTACTGGATGTTTAAAGCATATATAACTGAACAATCGTTGATTTTTAATTCTAAAGAAACTACTGTTCTACTGCTTCATGGATATATTAACCCGCAAGGCCCTATTATTAGGGCCATTAAGTTTAAACAATACAATGGATAAAAATCATGAATTTGCATGAATATCAGGCAAAACAGTTGTTTGCAAAATACGGATTACCTGTTCCACAAGGGATTGCGTGTGATAATGCTGAACAGGCGGTGAATGCCGCTTCTCAGCTTGGTGGAGATAAATGGGTTATTAAATGTCAGGTTCATGCTGGTGGCCGCGGTAAAGCGGGCGGAGTAGAACTGGTTAAATCAAAAGAAGGTTTGCGTGATTTTGCACACAAATGGTTAGGCAAAAATTTAGTGACTTACCAGACCGATGCGAAAGGTCAGCCGGTTAATAAATTACTGGTTGAAAGCTGTTCAGATATTGCAAATGAGCTTTATCTAGGTGCTGTTGTAGACCGTGCTTCACAACGCGTTATTTTCATGGCATCAACTGAAGGTGGTGTGGAAATTGAAAAAGTTGCCGAACAAACGCCGGAATTAATTCACCAGGCTATTATCGATCCTCTGGTCGGCGCACAAGCATACCAAGGCCGCGAACTGGCATTCAAATTAGGGTTACAGGGTAAACAAATCCGTCAGTTTACGGATATATTTTTAGGGCTGGCAAAGATTTTCCACGAGAAAGATCTGGCGTTATTAGAAATTAATCCACTAGTTATTACCGCGCAAGATGATTTAATCTGTTTAGATGGGAAAATATCAATTGATTCAAATGCTTTGTATCGTCAAAAAGAGATGCATGATATGAATGATGCAACCCAAGATGACGAACGTGAAGCCAATGCAGCACGTTGGGAGCTTAATTATGTGGCCCTTGACGGTAATATCGGTTGCATGGTTAACGGTGCAGGTCTGGCGATGGGCACCATGGATATTGTTCAATTACATGGCGGAAAACCTGCTAACTTCCTCGATGTTGGTGGCGGCGCAACTAAAGAGCGCGTCACTGAAGCATTCAAAATTATTCTCTCTGATGAGAAAGTTGAAGCGGTTTTGGTTAATATTTTCGGTGGTATTGTACGTTGTGATTTAATCGCCGAGGGTGTTATTGGTGCGGTCGCAGAGGTAGGGGTATCGGTGCCTGTTATCGTTCGTTTAGAGGGAAATAATGCAGAGCTTGGGC
>JBATHQ010000764.1:0-3211 GCA_049667005.1 Psychromonas sp. | reverse complement strand
CCCTTCAGAACAGATCGGTAAAACGCCGTTTGTCTGGTCAACCGATAAGCAGCACCGTTTAATTCAGTTGCGTGTTTCTGATTCGATTGTTGCGCTGACCCAGGAGCGATTACGTAACTGGCGAATGCTGCAATACATCAGCGGTCAGAACATCAGCAACATTGAGCAGGAATACCAGCTGCAGATAAACCAGTTGCAACAACGTTATGAGCAAGCTGTACAGGCTAAAGAGCAGGCAATCGACAGCATTGCAAATGGTCTGGCAGAACTTGCCTTAGCAGCTGGAGGCTCTTTTTCGTCACAACAACCCATTCCGGTTACTCAGGTAGAAGAGACCCAGCCAGTCGCATCGACCACTAAAGCGGATACGAAACACCCGTTAGTCGTTATTACCGATGAAGAGCGCAGCCAATGCACTAATTGCAAAGCCTGTTATCAGCAGGTAAGTGAGTTATTTGAGCCAACCACCATTATCGATGACGGTAAAGCTAAAGTGGTCAGCCGCGTTATTCCCGGGGCACTTGAAAAGATTGCTGTTACCGATGAACTGCTTAGCCGAATTTCTCGTGTTGCTGATGAGTGTGACGCGGAAATTATCCACTTCTATGCACCAGCAAGAACGGAGGCATAATTATGACTGCTATATTATCGCAGGCACAACGCGACTTTCTACAACAACGGGTGGAGCAGAACCCGCAGCAGTTTCAGCAGATGATTATTGACGATAGCCTGCAGGCTATCCGTCAAACCCTGAAACAGGGTAACCTGCACGCGGTTTTTACTAAAAAACTGTGGGAAATGTTACTGCTCAATAATGAATTTAGCGGTGTATTACAACGTTATTTATGGCGAATTTCGCTTAAACAAAAACGCACTTTTATACAGGCACTAGACCAGCATCTTGCAGATCGTTACCCAATGTTTAAAGGTTTATCGCAGGGTTGGCCGGGGAAAAACCATATTCCCCCTTATGTACGCCCAGCCGAGGAGCGGCGCAAAGACTTTGACCTGGTTAACCAGGGTTATCTTGGCTACATGGGGCTGGGTTATAGTTTGCGCGAAGTAGAGCTTTTTGTCTGGCTGGAAGTACTGCGTGACAAACAGTGTGAAGATCGCCCCTGTGAACTCGGTACGCCTCACTGTAATAAACAAGGTGAGATAAGCGATGAGAATGATGGCGGTTGTCCGGTAAAAATTCATATACCACAGGCATTGAACCTGGTCGGAGAAGGCAAGTTAAAAGAAGCTTTTGAGCTTATCTGCAATGCCAACCCGCTGCCCAATGTAACCGGGCGTGTTTGTCCTCAGGAACTACAATGTCAAGGGCAGTGCACCCTTAAAGAACAGCCCATTGAAATTGGACAGATCGAATGGTTCTTACCACAACGGCAACGGGTGCTAGATGACGGAAAAATTGATGATATGGTGGTGTGCAACCCATGGGTAATAGCCACTAAGCCCCCTGTTGCCATTGTCGGCTCTGGGCCATCAGGCCTGATCAACGCTTACCTGCTTGCACAAGCAGGTTACCCGGTTACGGTATTTGAAGCCTTTCATGCACTCGGCGGTGTACTGCGTTATGGCATTCCCGAGTTCCGTTTACCTAATCAGTTAATCGATGATGTGGTTGCCAAAATCAAAGCGCTTGGCGGTCGTTTTGTGATCAACTACGTCGTCGGTAAAACCGCCACCCTTGCGGATCTGAAAAACGCAGGCTTTACACGAATATTTATCGGCACAGGCGCAGGGTTACCCCGGTTTATGAATATACCGGGTGAACACCTGCTTAATATTATGTCGGCCAATGAGTTTTTAACCCGCGTTAACCTGATGCACGCGAATAAAGCCGACTATGAAACCCCGCTACCTGAAGTGGATGGCAAGGAGGTGATGATCATCGGTGGTGGTAATACGGCAATGGATGCCGCGCGTACTGCATGCCGTTTAGGGGGGAAAGTAACCATTGTGTATCGGCGTACTCAGCAGGAGATACCCGCCCGAGTTGAAGAGTTACACCATGCCCTTGAAGAGGGGATCACGCTTAAAGAGTTACGTTCACCCTGTGAATTTCTCGGTGATAAAAATCATCGACTCAGCAGTTGTAAGCTCGATCTAATGGCATTGGGAGATCCCGATGCTTCAGGTCGCAGACGCCCAAAAGAGACCGGTGAAACAGAACTCATGAAAGTAGATTTAGCCATTATGGCGCTCGGCAACAACCCGAACCCTATTGTTAAAGATGCAGAAAAAGATTTACAAACAACTAAATGGGGCACTGTACAACTTAACAAAGGTTCTCAACAAACCTCGTTAACTGGCATTTACAGTGGCGGTGATGCAACCCGAGGTGGCGCGACGGCGATTAAAGCGGCGGGCGACGGGCAAGCTGCAGCACGGGAAATCATGCAGGATTTTGATTTAACGACCAAACAAGTAAAAAACCTTGTTGCTCAAGCAAGTCATTATACCGATTTGGGGCAGACCAAAGCTGAAATTAGCAAACGTATTGAGTTAGCCGACGGCATTGTCGAGTTCACCATTAAGGCGCCTCTAATTGCCAGATCAGCCAAAGCAGGTCAATTTATTCGTGTGTTAGCCGATGAGAAAGGTGAACTTGTGCCCATGACGCTCGCTGATTGGAGCCCGGAAGCGGGAACTATCACGCTAGTCGTTCAAGGTCTAGGCAGCAGTTCAAAGCTGATCAACCAGATGCACGAAGGAGATTGTTTTACGGCGATTGCCGGTCCACTCGGTAATCCAAGTAAGGTGATTAAACAGAATGACAACCAGCGCGTTATATTCACCGCCGGTGGCGTGGGATTACCTGCGGTGTACCCTATTATGCGGGCGCACCTGGAAATCGGAAATAAAGTCACGTTGATCACGGGATTCAGAAGTGCCGATTTTTGCTTTTGGACAGAGCAAGGTGGTTTTGTTGAACGCTTACGCCAACAATATCCACAAAGCCTTGAGGTCATTTATACCAGTAACGATGGATCTTTTGGCGTTAAAGGTTTTGTCACCACGCCGCTTGAAGCGATGCTAATCAGTAATAGAGACGCTGACAGCAACGCTATTGCAGAGGTTATCACTATTGGTCCACCACTGATGATGCGGGCTGTGAGTGATTTAACGCTAGGTTATGATGTAGCCTGTGTGGCAAGCTTGAACTCTATCATGGTAGACGCAACGGGTATGTGCGGTGCATGTA
>JBATHQ010000763.1:0-1988 GCA_049667005.1 Psychromonas sp. | reverse complement strand
CTCGGTGATCAGTTGCTGCCGCACTTGCTCCGACTGCAGAACTTCCAGTTCAGCGCTTAATTTTGCCAGTTCGTCCTTTAACTGCATAGTTATCCTTAACTCATTGCGAAAGAGATAAATCCATTTTGATAAATCTACCGACCATGCTCATAATGGTGGAGTTTTAAAACAACTCATCCAATTTCATAGTACAGCATTAGTGTAGAAAGCGCCGGAAGGTCGTTGCGTTTTGTTATGCGATTCACACAAGCATATAGCATTTTTGCTTACAAAACGCGTAACCCTTTAACTGTTTAGCTTCTATCATCCAGTCTATTTTTAATAAATAACGCCATCTTATCAAGTGCTTTTTCCAGGTGAGCCTGATAAGTAAAACCACTTTTAATGCGCGGTTTGAGATCGTGGTCGCCATCTTCAAGCCATAACCATTGGATATTCTCGGGCAAACAGTAACTGTGCACCTCATCTCTATTGCCAAGGCGATCCCGATCACCCTGAATAATCAGGATCTCCTGTTGAATAAGCGGAAAGTGCTCCGTTCTTAATTTCTCCGGCTTGCCCGCTGGGTGAAACGGGAAACCTAAGCAGAGGATCCCTTGAATATTGTCCATACCGTGATCTGCACACTGCGCAGCAAGCAGACTTGCAATGCGCCCTCCCATGGATTTACCACCGATCACCATAGGTTGATCAATACTTTTTATCAGCTCTGCAAATTGGGCTATTAACTTAGGTGCACGCTCAGGGGGGCGGCGTGTGCCATTCTCAATCCGCTGCTGCATATAAGGAAAATTAAAGCGTGCAACACGAATCCCCCGTAATGCCAGGCCCTTAGCGATTGTTTCCATAAAATCTGAATTGGCAGGCGCACCGGCGCCATGGGCAAACACAAACAAAGGGCCATCGCTTGAACCGTTATAAATAATTTTCATTGTTTTCCATTATTATTTAATCCGCTACAGAATATGTCGTTTATCGGCCCGGATTCAACCTTAGAAGAGAAGCAAAAAATTTAACCTTTGCCGCTCATTATTGTAACCATTTTTTAACTAAATAAATTATTTACTATTATTTTGCCGTTAAATTATATAAAGTTTAACTGCTTGATTATAGACAGTTAAGTTACTTATAGGACTTTCTCTTTAATTAATAATAGTAACAAAGGTGAAAAAAGATGATGGAAATTCAAGAATTAATAACGTTGGTAAAGGATATTTCACTGGAATACGGGCCTAAATTAATAGCCGCCATAGCAGTCTGGGTGATTGGTGTCTGGGTAATTAACCTGATCGTTTCCGGCTTGGGGAAAGTCCTCGAAAAAGGTAAAGTTGATCCCTCTTTAAGACCTTTCTTATGCAGCATGAGTACCATAGCACTTAAAGTGATGTTAGGTATCACCGTACTGGGTATGCTCAGTATCCAAATGACCTCCTTTGTTGCTATTCTAGCCGCAGCAGGTTTAGCGGTGGGTATGGCGCTGTCCGGCACATTACAAAACTTTGCCGGCGGTGTGATGATTTTACTGTTTAAGCCCTTTAAAGTGGGTGACTTCATTGATGCGCAGGGATATTCGGGAACAGTCAAAGAGATACAGATTTTTAACTCCGTTTTAAAAACTGCGGATAATAAAACCATCATCATTCCCAATGGCGGATTATCAACGGGCTCTATGGTCAACTTTTCAACGGAAGATAAACGTCGCGTTGATTGGACTATTGGTGTTGCCTATGGCGATGATCTGGATAAAGCACGTGCAGTGATTAAACAACTTTGTGATAATGATGAGCGTATTTTAAAAGATACCGATGTGGTTATTGTTGTTGCCGCTTTAGCAGACAGCTCAGTAAATTTTGCAGTACGCGCCTGGGTTAAAGCACCCGATTATTGGGGTGTGTTCTTCGATATGAATGAAAATGTTTACAAAACATTTTCCAAAGAGGGGCTTAATATTCCATTCCCGCAAATGGATGTACATCTGCACAAAGAAA
>JBATHQ010000762.1:0-2466 GCA_049667005.1 Psychromonas sp. | reverse complement strand
TCGGGACAATTACATATTTTTTATTGGCCGTAGGGTCGATTGTAGCTGCATTGGTGAAGTACAGTCAGGGAATAACCAATTGAACATCTGAGAGTTTGTAGGTATAGAAATGAGAACCTCAATACCTATACCCATGTTTCTTCAAGATACTTTGTCAGGCACAAGCTCGAAAGCTTCAATTTCATGCCTCATTTCAGCACAATTTCTCTTGCTGACTTTGCATCTTGACGTATCAAAGGTCTATATTAACAAGTAACAACTTAGTGATTCGTATACGATTTAATATTTGTTTAAAAATTCACTCAAGGAAACTTACATACCCGTTTGACAGGAACTAACGAATGGATAATCCTCTGTCTATGGATTATTAAAGAAGGTATTGAATGAATAGAAAAGCTGAACGCTGCTTTTTCTTAAAATAGATAAAAGTTAGGTGGACGTTATTGTTGGAAAAATGATTCCGCTAATACCCGCATTTTTGAGGGAGTAAAGTACCTTATGTGGTTTGGCAGCCAAAAAATAAAAGACCAAGCCCTCTTTAAAACTTCAGTTGTACCTTAGCAAGTCAAAATGACAACAATAATATTTTTCATTTCATCTTATAAGGCTTTTGACGATTATGGCTTTTTGGGGAAAAACAGTTGGCGCTTTCCTAGGTTTTTTACTAATTGGTGACAACCTGGTTAGTAACCTTTTTGGCATAGCACTAGGTATCGGTTTAGGTCATCTATTTGATCGCATAGCGAGTAACAATGTTCGTCAATATTTTTATTTGTATGGGAATGCTCTAAGCGTTAAAGAAAAGCAGGAATGCTTTTTTGATAGTACATTTTCGGTAATGGGGCATATTGCAAAAACAAAAGATCAGGTTACAGTCATTGATATTCAAGTTGCGAATGTTTATCTTGACCTAGTGTATATTGATGAAAAAAACGCGATAGATTCTGAATTCAATCTTTTAAATGCTTTGCAAACAACAAAATACCGTATGAAAGTGCGACGTGCTTTTGTTGAGGGGAAAGGTAGCGAATTGCTAAACTCTTTGCAAACAACAAAGCATTGTATGCGGGCTCATAGTGCTTTTGCGGAGGGGAAACATAAAAATTTCTTACTTAACAAAGCACTTAAAAAGTTGATCTTGGTGGTTGGTCATAACAAGAATGTTCTTCAGGTGTTTTTGGGTATCCAAATACAATTGGCTTATAACGGAGGCGAACTGAATAATCGGGACAAAGATGCCTTATATAATATTGGTGCATACTTGGGTTTTTCTCGTTTTGAGATAAATCGTTTAGTGAGAATTATTGGAGAGCAGCAGCATTTCTATCAAGACAAGCCGAAAGTTAATGAAGATGATTTTTATATTATTCTTGGTATTCCTAAAACAGCTTCAAGCCATGATATTAAACTGGCATATAGAAAACTGATGAGTCAGCATCATCCGGATAAATTAGCATCAAAAGGTTTGCCGGAAGATGTGATGCAAGAGGCAAAAGAAAAAACTCAGAATATACAACGAGCTTATAATGCATTACGTAAATGATTTATTACCATAATAGTTTCTGCAATTAGAGTTGTTATTGCAATCAATGGATTATCTTTTTTATGTACTTCAATTCTGTGCCTGACCTCCCGGTGCAATTTGCCTTGCTGACTTTGCATCTTAAGGTATCACGGGTATAGGTTTTATTTTACTGAAAGTGCCATGACATCATGCAGTGAATTATCTACAATGCGGATTGTTTTGTAGAGAGGTTCGCCGTGATTAAACAACCGTTTTTAAAGCTAGATGCTTATCTTACTGATCTGCAAGATTATTGGCATTTTTCTGTTTTTCCAATGCTGGATTATCCCTGGTCTGAATCTTCTCCTCAATTAGTGGCGCTGCTTGAAAGCATTGATGATCAGCAGCTTGCTGATTATCTGCAAAACCCCGATCATCTCTATTCAAGCTTACTGCCATTGCTCCCTGAGTTGCGCCTATTAAATGACCCATTATTTGCTGTTGCTGATATCACACAGCATACACCGACCGATTACCCCTGCTGGTTATCCAACGGAATAAAAGGGCGAAAATGGTCGCAAATCAGCCAATTTTCTGAGCAAGTTAAAGGTAAAATTCCAGTCTTAGAGTGGTGTGCGGGAAAAGGCCATTTAGGGCGTTTGCTTGCTTTTCAAAATAATAGCCCGATCACCTCAGTAGAATGGCAGCAAAGCCTTTGTGAGGCGGGTCAGTCACTGGCGGATAAAGAACAGGTGCCACAGCAGTTTCAACAGGCTAATGTATTAACGGGAGAAGCGGATTCACTGGTTACGGAAAAGCAGCATGCAGTTTCCCTGCATGCCTGTGGTGATTTACATGTCCACCTTATTAAACAAGTCAAAATAAAACAAACCGAGCAGTTAACCTTTAGCCCGTGTTGTTACCACTTAATTGCAGATGAGATTTATCAACCGTTATCAGAT
>JBATHQ010000761.1:0-1724 GCA_049667005.1 Psychromonas sp. | reverse complement strand
GCATCCCGCCTAACCCGAATAAGGCCAGCACCAAACCAATAGCAACCTTGCCCGCAGCAGCCTTAATAAGCATATCTTCGATAGCGAAAGCCGCCATGGCTACGACCATAAAAATACTGCCCCTAGTATTAGGATTAAGATTAGTATTAGGATTATGCAAAATAGCGCTCCATTTTTTTGCTAAGGATTTATAAAGGTGACGCAGACTTGGCCTGTGGGCATACTAGCCGACTTTCACTTCCTTCATTTGCGGTTGATTGTGAAACATCTCTTTGAAAAAGACCAGGCAGCTATCTTCTGCTGTCATTTTATTTTTGCCGAGTAATTTCTCGCTAAGGCTTCGTTGTTTATCGACTTGAAACACCCACTCCAATTCCCCAGTGAGGTCATCGCCCTCCTCGAGTAAAACGCAAGCACCGATTAAGTACCTATTTCCCTGATATTCAAGCTCACTATACCATCCCCAGTCTTCAGCATCAGGCGTTGTTATCTGCAATTCATCCCTTAACTGCTGTTGCAACCACTCCAGCAGAGAGAGACCATAAATAGGATTGATAGGATTTCTTCTCTCTTTTGCAAGATCAAACATGGCGGTCTTGAAGTAAATGGCCTGATTCATAATTCACCTTACGGCGGGTACATTGTCCCTGTGAGTTTAATCTTTTTTTTGAAGAGACAGGTATCGAGCAATAAACATAGCGCGATGATTTTTACTGATAGGTTCGGGCGTCATTTTCTGAACGAATAAGATGCCCAAACCAGTGTAGATCTGTTTTTATTTTGTCTGATATTGGCTCTCTGCAGCTTTCATTTTAGCTTGACCAGCCTCAATTAAATCTTCTCCGTCCTCAATTAAATCCTCTCCATCGCTCACATAATCACGACCTTTTTTAACTAATTTCTCACCTTTTTTCACCTTTTTTTGGCCGGCAATCAGATCTTTGTTCCCTTCTTCCCATTGATTCGCCAGTCCAATTTTAGACTCACCTTCAGCAAGCACACGTTCTGAAAACGTAGGGGTACTTGAACAGCCTGAGAGGCCCAATAATGCCGTTAGCAAAGTAATACTTAGCAATTTTTTCATAAGATTTATTCCCTTAATATGTTCAACATGAACAGACATATGATGCCTTTATTGAAAATTATCTGCAAGTTTTATCAGTTCCCCACTCTCGGGAATTAACACTGGTATTGTTTATTTTAGGCTTTTTATCGAAATAACAAAGTACTTAAATTTTGCTTGCTTTAAACTGACTTGATTCAATCACATCGCGAAAAACACGCATCAGTTCGGGGTCAAATTTATAGCCTGTTTCTTGGTGTAAAATCGCCATAATATCGCGGTGTGTTCGCGCATCGTGGTATACCCGTGCCACAGACATCGCTTCGTAACTGTCAGCGATACTGATAATGCGTGAGCAAATTGGAATATCTTCACCCGCGAGATTATCAGGGTAGCCCATGCCGTCATAATATTCGTGGTGGTGGCGAATCAAAAGGGCTGAATAAAGAGAGCCTTCGAGCTCTGTTGAGAGAATGATTTTTTCGCCTATCTCAGCGTGTTGTTTCATGATTTCCCATTCACCTTGGTCAAATAGCCCCGGCTTCATAAGAATATGGTCCGGTATACCTATTTTGCCAATATCATGAAACGTAGCAGCAATACTGAGGGCATTCATTTTATTTTTGGACAGGCCGCAATGGTTCCCTATTTCCAGACACAG
>JBATHQ010000760.1:0-1568 GCA_049667005.1 Psychromonas sp. | reverse complement strand
GGGATAGATATCTGTTACTTTAGGCTGACCTAGAGTAATAGTGCCGGTTTTATCTAGGACCATTGCGGTGATTTTAGAAGCATTCTGCAGCGCTTCACCGTTACGGATCAGTACGCCAGCCTCCGCTGCCTTGCCCACGCCAACCATTACCGACATCGGAGTGGCCAGCCCCAATGCACATGGGCAGGCAATAATAAGTACCGTGGTTGCTGCAACAACCGCAAAAGCAATACTGTTATTTGGGCCAAAGTTAAGCCAGATTAAAGCACTGATGACTGAAATAATCATAATCACCGGCACAAAATAGGCGGAGATGATATCTGCTAAGCGTCCGATCGGTGGTTTAGAACTTTGTGCGCGTTTTACCATCTTAATTATTTGTGCAAGCGCAGTATCCTTACCTATCCGGCTCGCCTGAAAAGTAATAGAGCCACTTTTATTGATGGTGCCGGCAACAACTTCCTCGCCTGATGTTTTTTTAACCGGCATTGGCTCACCGGTTAACATCGACTCATCAATACTCGTACTACCTTCCTGCACGATACCATCAACGGGGATGCGTTCACCGGGGCGCACACGAATAAGATCATTGACTAATACCTTCGCGATGTCGATATCAATATCCTGACCGTTACGGATCACCCGTGCTGTTTTTGTTTGTAGACCAATTAACCTTTGTATCGCTTCGCTGGTGCGGCCTCGCGCTTTGACTTCAAGTGCTAAGCCTAAATTAATCAAACCGATGATCATCGCGGTTGCTTCAAAATAAACATGTCTTGCTATTTCCGGCAAGCCCTGAGGATAGATAACAACAGCCATTGAATATAACCATGCCGTGCCGGTTCCCAACGCAATTAAGGTATCCATGTTGGCATTGTGATTAACAACCGATTTCCATGCGCCGATATAAAAATGTTTACCCGCAAAATACATCACGGCAGCGCAGATCAGACCAACAATGAACCAGGCAATACGCTCCATAGGTGAGTTGACCGTCATTGCGCCCCCTAACATGCCGTATGCCATTAATCCGCCGCCTAAGATTAAACCTACCCACATTTGCGCCATCAACTTACGGTAATAGCTCTGTTCAGCTTCATTTTTTTCTTCAAGCAGGGTCTGATCACTGGCATTGTCAGTGCTTTTAGCGTGATAACCGGCAGATTCAATCGCGTCTATTAAGCTTTGAGTCGCTGCATGGCCTGTCACCGAAACGGTTCTAAGCGCTAAATTCATCTGTGCCTGCTGTACACCAGGCAGCGCATTTAAGCTTTTCTCTATTTTGCTGACGCAGCTTGCACAAGTAGCCCCCTCGATCAGCAGCTCTTGCGTGTTTGTCTGGCTAACTTCAGCATTATTATCGCTGTGGGACGGACTTTCCCGGGACTGGTTTGGATCGGATGCAACCTCTGTTGGCGCTAATGTGCTGGTATAACCTTTTTCCGCAATTAACGTTTCTATCAATTTAATGGTTTTTTCATAATCGACAGAGTTGTCAATCCTTAAGTCAGCAGATTTAGCTACAAAACTGACCTTGGCATGTACACCTTCTATTTGATTAAGTGCTG
>JBATHQ010000759.1:0-5124 GCA_049667005.1 Psychromonas sp. | reverse complement strand
AAACTTCGGAATATTTTTTAAAAGATAATATTCGATCGGCTATAAACGCAAAAAGGCTTCTCAATGAGAAGCCTTTTTAATGCAGTCGGA
Source organism: Psychromonas sp. (assembly GCA_049667005.1). Classification (GTDB taxonomy): domain Bacteria; phylum Pseudomonadota; class Gammaproteobacteria; order Enterobacterales; family Psychromonadaceae; genus Psychromonas. Next base: position 5,034 of record JBATHQ010000759.1, on the reverse strand, counting down.
ATAAAGAGTAGAGAGCTTACAACGCTGAAAAGAGAATAAACTCAGACTTTCAAAAATAATCCTTGGAAGCTAATCCCTATAAACAAGAAAGCCCGCTGTAAAAACAGCGGGCTTTCTCTTTAATGTGGCGGAGGAGGAGAGATTTGAACTCTCGGAGAGCTATTAACCCTCGCTGGTTTTCAAGACCAGTGCATTAAGCCGCTCTGCCACCCCTCCGGAACGAGGCGCATAATAAACAGGTTTAGGGTAAAAGCCAAGTACTTTTTTAAATTATTTTATATTTGCTGATTTTATACAATTGCCCCTTTTATTAAACTGCAATCACCTTTATATTCAAGGCTGTTAAACAGTCCTCCCTTCTCTCAATACATCAGCTGTTTATACCGACATCTATTTAAGGTTTATTTTATGTTTCATAACAATCCGTTGCTCAATCAATTAAAACAACAAATTCAAGATAATACTCCCAAACGTCAGGGAACGGTTAAAGCAACTGATCGTGGTTATGGTTTTTTAGAAACAGATAAAGGTAAACGCTTTTTTATTCCCCCAAGTGAGATGAAAAAAGTCCTGCACGGCGATCGTATCAGTGCTTTTATTCGTGAGAAAGACGATAAATCAAGTGCTGAACCAGCTCAACTGAAGAAAACAGAATCAGATTTTTTTATCGCGCGACTGGTTGCCAAACAACAAAATATCTCTATTGTTCCGAAGAATCCTCTGCTTAAAGCTTTTTTCAAAATAAAAGGGGCACAATCTCTAGTTAATCAGGGTTATCAGGACGGCGACTGGGTTAAAGTAAAATTATTACAGCACGCACTTGATGGTAATGGTTTTTTAACACAGGTAATCGAAAAGATAGCCGATGCCAATGATCCCTTTGCCTATCGTTTATTGACGGTCGCAACCCATAATTTACCCAACAAAGCACCTGAATTTGATCATCCATGGCAGGTGATCGATCCGCAATTGCCACGTGCCGATTTAACTCACTATCCTTTTTTCACCATTGATGGTGTTAATACTCAGGACATGGATGATGCATTGTATGTTGAAAGTGATGAAAATGGTTGGAAGCTAACCATTGCGATCTCAGATCCGTCGGCCTATGTACCGGAAAACAGTGACATCGATGCTGAAGCAAAACGCCGTGCTTTTACGCTCTATCTGCCCAATTTTAACGTACCGATGCTGCCGCGTGATTTAAGTGAAAGCCTGTGTTCATTAAAAGAGGGAGAAAAACGTGCCACTCTGTGCTGCACAATGTACATTAATAAAAACGGCGAACTCACCGGTGAGCCGGAGTTTTATGGTGCATGGATCAAGTCTCATTACCGTCTGAACTATAACGATGTTTCCAATTATCTTGAAAATCAAGATCATAACAGTAATGATTGGCAGCCTAATGCACAACTCACAGAGCAACTGCATACGCTGGATCAAGTTACCTTGAAACGTCTGCAATGGCGATCAGAGAATAATGTGGTGTTTAAAAACCAGCCTGACTACACCATAAAACTCAATAATAAAGGGGAGGTTTATGAAATACTCTGTGAACCTAGACGCAGTGCCAACCGCCTGGTTGAAGAGTCAATGATTGCAGCCAATATATGCGCAGGAGACTTTTTAGCAAAACACAAACAGCAGGGTGTTTTTAATACCCATTCCGGTTTCGCCAGCGAGCGGTTAGACAAAGCGGTGGCGTTATTGGCAGAATTCGGCATTGAAACAGATATCGAGACGCTCTCCACTGTTGATGGTTATACGCGCATACGCCAGCAAACCAATCTGTTACATAATTGTTATCTGGACCACAGGTTACGCAAACTGCTCAGTTATGCCGATATCAAAAATGCCCCGGAAGCACACTTTACGCTTGGCGTCGCGCACTACGCGACATGGACTTCACCTATCCGTAAGTACGGTGATTTGCTGAACCATCGATTGATCAAATCTGTTTTATTAAAACAAGATAATATCCATATCGACAGTGATATTGGACAGTTACTCAACGATGCACGTAAATTACAACGTTTGGCCGAAAGAGATGTTAATAATCTACTTTATAGCCAGTATCTAAAGGATCAGGTCGAATCGCAATGGTGCTATAAAGCCGAAATTTTCGATATTATTAAAGCGGGTATTCGCGTCAGAATACAGGAAAATGGTGCCACTTTCTTTATCCCCAACGCACTGTTATGCAAAGACAGCAAAGATGCAAAAAAAATAGAGTGCAATCAAGAACTGGGCAAAGTTTTTGTTGGCCAGCAAGCCGAACTACAACTTGGCGACGTGATTGATGTGATGCTTAATAATGTCAAAGTTGAAACAGGTCAATTAATTGGTAAATTAGCTGAGCCCCTTAACATTATCTAAAAATCAATCACATATAACCCACAAAAAGATCGTGGTCAAGAAAGCATCGCAGAGTTTAAATTCTCCTGTATAATCAGCGCTTATTTTTCTAGTTAGGCAGATATAATGAGCGTTGATCTATTACAGGCTGAAAGGCCCCTTTTCTCATACCCCGCGTTTAAATCAAGAAACGAAAAAGCAGCGCCATTCTTACCAATGTCACGCCAAGAGATGCAAAAACTAGGCTGGGATAGTTGTGATATTATTTTAGTGGTGGGTGACGCTTATGTTGACCACCCTAGTTTCGGCATGGCCGTGATCGGTAGAACACTTGAAGCACAAGGTTACCGTGTAGGTATTATTGCTCAGCCCGATTGGCAGAGTAAAGACGCCTTTATGACGTTAGGCAAGCCGAATCTGTTTTTTGGTGTCTCTGCGGGTAATATGGATTCCATGATCAACCGTTACACGGCTGAACGCCGTATGCGTCATGATGATGCTTACACACCAAACAACGAAGGTGGCAAGCGCCCGGATCGGGCAGTATTAGTTTATACCCAACGTTGTAAAGAAGCTTATAAATCAGTCCCCGTGGTAATTGGCGGTATTGAAGCCAGTTTACGTCGTATTGCCCATTATGATTACTGGTCAGACAAAGTGCGCCGCTCGGTTATTCTCGATGCAAAAGCCGATATCTTATTATACGGTAATGCCGAGCGCCCGCTGTTAGAAGTTGCCTACCGTTTATCACAGGGTGAAACAATCAGCGATCTGACTGAGATCCGCGGCACCGCAATTTTAGCAAAAGAGGCTTTGCCGGAGTGGGATGGCATTGATTCACGTAAAGTAGATCAGCTCGGTAAAATCGATCCAATCATCAACCCGTACGCCGATATCAACGTTGCCTGCGCGACACAAAAACTTGCCGATGAAAGCTTAAACGATCCGACTCAGGTGATCACTATTCAACCGGCAGAGTTTCGTCCAACCAAGAAAAAACCGTGGGAAAAAACCTATATTCAGCTGCCCAGTTATGAACAGGTAAGCCGCGACAAAATACTTTATGCTCACGCATCCCGTGTTATGCATCAGGAAACCAACCCCGGTTGTGCTCGCGCCTTAGCGCAATACCACGGCGAACGTTTAGTGTGGATCAATCCACCTGCGTACCCGCTCACCACGGAAGAGATGGACGCTGTTTTTGGACTGCCTTATCAGCGTGTGCCGCATCCTGCTTATGGTGATGCAAAAATTCCCGCGTACGATATGATCCGTTTTTCAATTAACATCATGCGCGGCTGTTTTGGCGGTTGTACTTTTTGTTCGATTACAGAGCATGAGGGACGGGTAATACAAAGCCGTTCTGAAGATTCTATTATCAAAGAGATAGAAACAATCCGTGATCATGTCCCCGGATTTACCGGTGTTATTTCTGATTTGGGTGGTCCGACCGCAAATATGTATCGCCTGAAATGTAAAAGCCCCAAAGCGGAGCAAACTTGTCGACGTTTAAGCTGTGTCTTTCCTGATATTTGCCATCATATGAACACCGACCACGAGCATACAATTAATCTTTATCGTCGTGCTCGTAAACTTTCCGGTATTAAGAAAATACTGATCGCGTCGGGCGTTCGTTATGATATCGCAGTAGAAGATCCACGTTACGTGAAAGAACTGGTTGAACACCATGTTGGCGGTTATCTGAAGATTGCACCAGAGCATACCGAGAAAGGCCCGTTAGATAAAATGATGAAGCCGACGATGAGCAGTTATGAAGCATTTAAAAATATGTTTGATAAATACTCAAAAGCGGCAGGGAAAAAACAATACTTGATCCCCTATTTTATTTCCGCTCATCCGGGTACCACAGATCAGGATATGATCAATCTTGCATTGTGGTTAAAAAGCAATAATTTCAAACTCGATCAGGTACAAAACTTTTACCCTTCACCATTAGCCAATGCGACCACAATGTACCATACGGAAAAAAACCCTTTGCATAAAGTATCCAAGGACAGCGAAGAGGTGATCATTCCTAAAGGTGGGCGTCAACGTAAAATTCATAAAGCGATATTACGTTACCATGCTCCAGAAAATTGGCCACTGATCCGGGAAACCTTGAAAAAATTAGGCTTAGCAAGAAAACTAATAGGTACCGGTCCTAACCATTTAGTGCCACCGGAATCACGCAATGAAATGCAGGGTATTATTGCTCAGGGTAAAAACAAACCTGCGAACAGTGCAGTAACACGCTTTACCGGATCTGCACAATTTAAGAAGGCGACGGGTAATACTAAGCAGAATAAATCATCAGTAGCTAAATTGGGCAGTACTAAACCGGTTAAACTTGATAAGACAGGCAATAATAATGGCGGGCAAATAAACGCTAATAAACAGTTTAACTTCGCCGGTCAAAAGAAAAAATAACCACAAACAGACCAACAATGAATAAACATTAAGGGCGGTTATCCGCCCTTAATTGTTAGGGTCTGTTGACCTTTCGAGATTGTTTTTGCAGCAGTTTATAGATGCTTTATTCAAGGCAGAGGCAGTGCGGTGTAGTTACTCTAATTAAACAGCCGATAACGCATTACGCAGCCGGAAGGGTTCGGCTAAAAGCGTTTTACTCTTTGTTGCGAGGAATTTACTTAGAATGACTAAGCTACACACCTCGCGTCG
>JBATHQ010000758.1:0-2672 GCA_049667005.1 Psychromonas sp. | reverse complement strand
TTCTTGAAGAGTGGCAATTATTGGAGAGAAACAACGAGTAGCGCGCTTTTATGTAATCACATATAAATTGTCAGGTATTTGAACACTCAGCCGACAGCCATCAGCCTGACTCTCATACACAAGTACTGAAGGCTTTCGCTTAAAGCGTTTGCTTTAACTTTCTTTGTTAGTCGTTTCGCCCTGACGGCGACCCTACTTTTTCTAAATGCCGAAAAAAAGTAGGCAAAAAGCGTCACCCCTGGCCATTTTTTAATCTTGCACTTCCCAATCACTTTTTAACGCACCAGCTTGGAATGCACGTCCCTGTGCATGCCAAGCCTACAAAATCATCCTTGATTTTATTGCGAAAGTGTTTGTGCATTACAAGAAAAATGGAAGGGGATAACGTAGCCGCGTTGTTTCGCATAGTAATCAATGAACAAAATTATCCAGCATTTTGGAGGGACTGATTTATATTGTTATCAGTTTCACTCTGATGTTAAAACGAGAGTAATCATAATCCACCAAACCAGTGCGACTAGGAAATTTCCGTTTACGTTTTTCTTGATAAATAAATTCCTTTAGCAAGTGAAACCCGGATGGTTTCACTAAGTTCGGCATGCACAGGGATGTGCATTCCGAGCCGGTGCGTTAAGAAGGGATTAATTTATCAAGATAAAAAACGTTCGGAACGGCACTCTTTTGGTTACTTTTCTCTTGCTGTTGAGAGAAAAGTAACACGCCGTCAAGGGCGGAAGACCAACAATAACATTATCCCTTCAGCCTGCAAGCGAAGGCCAACAAAAAACAAGTTGGCTTAACTACAGACTCTTGACTAAGAGTCAGGCCGATAGCCGTCAGTCGACGAGCGAGAGGACCGCTCAACCGCCAATGGAAGCCAGGTGTGGTGTTCCGCCTGATTTCCCCAAGTCTAGAAAGTGGCTCACTTTTTTGCTTTTCAGCGCGTTCAATATGCGCGCTTTCAGACGATCTTTATCTGCAGGCGAGGTTAAAAGGTCGCGCAAATCAACCCCCTCTTCGCCAAATAAACAAAGGTGCAAACGTCCGGTAGAAGAGACTCTCAATCGGTTACAGGTTTTACAGAAGTCTTTACTGTAGGGCATGATCAAACCAATTTCGCCCTGGTATTGAGGATGGCAAAAAATTTGTGCAGGCCCATCATGACTTAAGGGCACTTTTTGTGTCCAACCGCTTTGCAGCAGATTTTGTTTTATCCATTCACCGGAAATATGGTGTTTATTAAAAAAGTCACTGTTATCTTCTGTCTGCATCAACTCAATAAAACGTAATTGAATGGGTTGATCTTTTATCCAGTTAATATACAACTCGATGTCAACATCATTAAGGCCTTTCATTAATACACTGTTAATTTTAATCTGTTTAAAACCCGCCTTGACCGACTCATTAACCCCCTGCATCACCTTTTGGAAGATATTTTTGCCGGTAATAAGATGAAACGTTTTGGCATCCAGACTATCAACACTCACATTAATCGCATCAAGACCCGCATCAAACCATGCTTGCGCATGGTCAGCTAATTTATAACCATTGGTGGTGGTAGCCACTTTTTGGATTCCGGTTGTGTTAGCAATCCCAGAGATTATTTGCGTAAAGTCTTTACGTAAACTGGGTTCTCCCCCTGTGATGCGTACCTTTTTAGTGCCGAGTTCTGCGAAAGCTGTCACTAAATTCTCTATTTCCTGGCCACTTAAAAACGCTTTATTATGGGTTCTCTGATAGCCATCTGGCAGACAATAGTTACATTTAAAATTGCACACATCTGTTATAGACAGGCGCAAGTATTCAAACTTCCGATCGAAGTTATCAATAAGTTGTTGTTGCATGTGCAGTTCCTTTCCAAATACGGGAGGCAAACACATTTCTGTCTTTACCCTTCTTGTACCGACTACAATGTCGGGCAAGCGGCTTAACACACTTATTTACTTGAAAAAGAAAACTTAGTGTTATTAAGCTCGGAGCTAGTTAAAAAAAATGATAGCAGATTATTAAAGTAAGCTATTTATGCACAATCTACTGGAAGTTGGCTGAATCAGCAAGTTGCTTACTTTGTACAATCCACTGCAAATGGCTGTTATGTGCACTGAAGCGCTATAAAAATAGGACAGAAATTCTGTTTACTGTGGATATTTTTGCTAAAATAACTTTTTTACTTAAGTCACGGAATATATGCTTCCAGATCCTCTAAAAACACAGATCCGTGCAGGTTACGATCGCATCACCGAAGCCCTGCCCAATTTTACCAAGCGAAAAGCGCAAAATTATCTGATTGCCGAAATTGCAAAAGTCCTCGCGGGTGAATACGATAGATCACGGCGAATACTTGTTGCGGAAGCAGGCACGGGGATCGGTAAATCATTAGCTTATATATTAGCAGCGCTGCCCGTCGCCAAGCATGCCAATAAAAAACTGGTTATTTCAACGGCAACGATCACTTTGCAAGAGCAGCTAATGCATAAGGATCTGCCCTTTTTTTTACGTCATAGTGAATTTAAATTCACCTTCACCTTAGCCAAAGGACGGCAGCGCTATTGTTGTGAGCATAAACTTTTTAGCACCCAGCAAGCCCCTGACCAGCAGGTTTTATTCACGGAAAAACCCCATGCGGGCGATCACGAGTTATTAATACGCTTAAATAAAGCTTATCTGGCCGG
>JBATHQ010000757.1:0-2312 GCA_049667005.1 Psychromonas sp. | reverse complement strand
GATGGGGACTCATTCGCAAGTTGCTTCTGAGTTGCAATACAGAAAATAATAGAGAAAATTTTTGACATTAAAAGTGGTTAAACTTTTTGTTGTTTATTGACTGTCAAAATGAAAGACCTGCCCCTCGTCCTTTTGCTTTTGGGACCTTTGCTATCTTTAACTATTGAGCTAATTAAGAAATTAACAATCATGACGTTATGATTGTTGTATTGACTTCAAGTTTTCAAAGATAGCCTTGCAATTGTCTTGGTTTAACTACCTTTTTATGCAAAACTTTGGCGATGAATTTGTACGATAACAAATTCATACAAACAGATCATAAACAGCAACATGGAAGCCATATTATATGAAATTATTTAAGTTAATACTTATCGCACTCGCATCTCTAAGTTTTACCGTCCAGGCCGATCTGCTTCAAGATATCCAAAGTAGAGGCTATATGACGGTGGGAACGACAGGCGATTACAAACCTTTTAGTTTTTATGATGGAAAAGTCTACTCAGGCTACGACATTGATATTGCAAAACATTTAGGTGAGGAATTGGGAGTGGAAGTTCGTTTTGTCCAAACGACATGGAAGGATTTGATGGGCGATCTTAAAGAGGGTAAATATGATATTGCTATGGGGGGAATAACTCGTCGTATATCTCGCCAGCTTGCGGCTGAGCAGACTCAAGGATATATGACCTTCGGTAAGGTTTTCTTAGTTGCAAATGGTAAAGAAAAACAGTTTGATACTCTTGAAAAAGTCAATCAGCAAAGTGTTACTGTCGGCGTAAATATTGGTGGGACTAACGAAGAGTTTGCAGATCAATATTTGGCAAAAGCTAAATTAATTAAATTTGAAAACAACCTGGACGTTCCAAAAGCTGTTTCGACAGGCAAGGTTGATGTAATGGTAACCGAAACACCTGAAGCACTTTATTATCAGACTACTGATAAAAGTTTACAGGCTGTTCGTGAAGAAAACCCGTTTACTAAAAGTCAATTTGGTTACCTTATTCCAGCGGGTGAACAACGTTTCTTAAATTCCGTAAATTTCATTATGGATGAGATAAAGCTAAAAGGTATCGACACTGCCCTGATGAAAAAGAACTCTCTCATGTAGTTTTTATATGCCAAACCACTGCAAGATACTTGTTCCTGTATCTTGCAGTGGCTAAACATCTAATTGTATAAAAACAGCCTATGATATTGAATAAAGAATTCCAACCGTTTATCCTTCCATAAATTTTTATCAAATAATAATAATGGACTAATCATGCTCAAGACGATCACTAATCTATTCCCTTTATGGGCCGTTTCACTCTCTCTGTTAGCTTTCTTTAACCCGAGTCTGTTCACTTCGCTAAAAACTTCAATTGTCCCGCTACTTACGATCATTATGCTTGCTATGGGGTTAACGCTTACCCCGAAAGACTTCGTTAACGTAAGCAAAAACATCAAAGCTGTTTCAGTGGGTGTTGTATTACAGTTTACGGTAATGCCCCTGGTTGCTCTGGGCATCGCAAATTTACTTAACTTTGATGCAAACTTAACGGTCGGTCTACTATTGGTGGGCTGTGTCGCCGGAGGCACGAGCAGCAATGTCATGTGCTTTTTGGCAAAAGGCGACGTCGCCCTTTCCATTACAATGACAGCAATAAGTACATTCTTAGGTGTACTATTGACACCATTATTAGTTGAATTGCTGGCCGGAAAATCAATTGATATACCCGTTGCAGGTATGGTTATAAGCTTGATGAAAATTGTTCTGATACCTGTTGTCCTCGGCATCGTGCTCAACACCTTGTTACATAACCCAATACAAAAAATAACACCTGTCTTACCCCTTATTTCGATGACAGCAATCGTAATAATCATTGCAATTGTAGTCGCACTTAACGCTCCAAAACTACTTGAAGTGGGCTCAATGGTCGCCGTTGCAGTGATATTGCATAACTCCATTGGTTTATTATCGGGTTATCTGATAACCAAGAAATTAGGATTTGAAGAAAAAGTCTGCCGCACAATTGCATTTGAGGTGGGATTACAAAATTCAGGTTTAGCAACTGCACTCGCGATGAAATTTTTTGCTCCGACTGCAGCGATTGCTGGAACAATTTTTTCCGTATGGCATAACATCAGTGGTTCTATTTTGGCAGGGTATTGGTCACGTACATCAAATGAAACAGATAACACCAAGGCTGCTGCAATAGCATAATCAAACTAGGATCATACTCCCTCCCATAAAGGAAAGGGAGTATGCATGGAATGGCGACCACTCTTTCGGATTGGTTGGAGGATTGGGGGGTAACTGTTTCATTTTGCAC
>JBATHQ010000756.1:0-1753 GCA_049667005.1 Psychromonas sp. | reverse complement strand
ATAACCAGACTTCAATTTTATGCATCGCATCTCAGCACAATTCAGGGCGGGATTATGCTTTGATTGATTTATGACCAAACAATATTTCCGATCTAAATTCAGGATCCCAACTTGCTCGTTGTAGCTTGCCTGCAACGCTATCTTTGAGAGGATGTTGCTTTACCATATTGAGTAATATCCGCCTTATTGATGCTAAATTACGCGCCCCATCTTCAGCATAAATTTGACTCTCATCTTCTCTAAATGTCACGTCTAGCACCCAGTGCTGACTATTTTCAATCGCCCAATGCCGACGAATAACGCTAGCAACTTCTTTCGCATCTTTTTCTAGTGAAGTAATGTAGTAGGATGTTTCCTGTTGCACCTTGTCTTTAATTATCCGTGTTCGGTTTACCTCTATAACACTGCGGCTACTTTTGAATTTGTCGGCTTCACTTAGCCAGTCTGTAATTGGTATCATTCGATACTGACGCTCATTTATCCGTCCATGCTCTCCATCTAACTCTTCAATATATCCTTTTTTGAGTAATTCTGGTTCATCTCGATAGGTTTTATGAAAAAAGGCTTCTGTTTCTTTCAATAAGTTCTTCTGATTACTTTTTATTTGAAGAACATAATCAGCCCCTCCTTCTATCACTGCCTCTGCGGTTTTCGTTTGGCAATGCATAGCATCGGCTGTGATTATTGCTCCCTTTATTATCATCTCAGATAGCATTGATTGCATCACGGGAATTTCATTTGTTTTACAATCGGTTTCTTTTTGATAAATTACCAGACCACTTTCAACCACCATGGCTGTCATTAATTGAAGCGCATTAATGCCTCCGTGCCCTGAGCCTCGTAATACCTTACCATCAAACGCTATATGCTCATTTCCTTCTTGCTCTCGAATACCATTAGCCCATTGGATAAAGCTTGAGACTAAGCTTTCAGGGTGAATACCTCTTATTATCCTACCAATAGAATGTCGAGTGGGGATACCATTAGAGAAGTCTCGGTATTGTCTTAGCCACGGCAACTGAGCATCACCAAATATTTTGATTGCCTTCCATCCTTTAGCGCCTGATAAAACGGCTGCAATGGTGAGAAAAACAATATCAGAAAGTTCATAATCTTTGTTGATATCAGTTCGGCTATCGGTAAGTGTATCAAGGTGTTCCAAAAATGACATTTTTAAGACCTATAATGAGTAAAGTTACAGATCTGATCCTCGAAACTTAAAAAAGTTCAAAAATATTTTGTTTTTTCAATAAGCAAATATTATGCCAAAAAGCATGATCCTACCCTGAGCAACACATGTGAATAGGGTATAAAGATGAACGGAACCAGCAGATCGGATATTAGGTCTCCTGCTTGATAGCGCAAAATGAAAGACTTGACCCTCGTATCGTATCCGTATCGTATCCGTATCGTATCGTATCGCGTCCCTCGGATATTCTTTACAGTTGGAAAAAACAGTTAAAATCACAGTTTACTGTGGTTAAAGGTAGGTAATGCATTGATAAGTAATCGCAAATAATTTTTGTTGGTTAAATAAGGCAGCCGACTTGTTTGAAAATGAGTTAAATATAAACATTTAAGTGTCAGGATTTTTTACAACTTTACAACTTTACAACTTAAGGACTTATCTTATCTATTTCACCTTATTACAAGGTGGCACCTAAAAACCTTCCCGATAAATGCACCGCATAGGAATTATTTAAATATCTTCAATAGTTGGGTTATTGCAATACATTGTATTTATTAGATTAAT
>JBATHQ010000755.1:0-3827 GCA_049667005.1 Psychromonas sp. | reverse complement strand
GATAACTCAGACAATAGTGATAGCTCTGACAACAGTGTCGTGAAAACTAAAACTGATAGCTCTGATAACAGCGATAACTCAGACAATAGTGATAGCTCTGACAACAGTGTCGTGAAAACTAAAACTGATAGCTCTGATAACAGCGATAACTCAGACAACAGAGACAGCTCTGATAACAGTACAGTGAAAACTAAAACTATTGACTCTTATAACAGTGACAGCTCTGATAACAGCGATAACTCAGACAATAGTGACAGCTCTGACAACAGTGTCGTGAAAACTAAAACTGATAGCTCAGATAACAGTGTTGTGAAAACTAAAACTATTGACTCATACAATAGTGATAGCTCAGATAATAGTGATAGCTCTACCACTGACAATAGTGCAACTTGGTCAGATGGCTGGGGATCTGCTGCAGCTGATAATGGTGCCACTGCTAGAGCAACCTACAGTGTTAATGAATCAAGCTTGTCAGGTACAGTGACAGATAATTATGTGGATGCTCGTCATTTCGACAATAATAGATCTAGAGTAACTACCAGCAATAATATGACTGAGAGCTTTAATGGTACCGCGGGTATTAACCAAAATGTGCAAAATCTTGGTGCGAATGCTTTAACTCAACAACAGGTATCATTCCAAGGGAATGTTAATGTTAACCCATAATAAGTCCTATTTCATTGAAGGTTTTATATGAAATGACTTGAATAAGTTGCTGGCAAATATTGCCAGCAACTTACATAAAAGGATGGGGCTATGAAGAACATATATCAATATATTTATTTACCAACTTTTTATACTCTATTATTGATAGTAATGAGTAATCAGGTCTTAGCAGAAGATAAAATAGAAGAGTTTCCCGTCATGAATGTTGCTCCCGTAATATTGGAAGAGTTGGAGCAAGTTAGAGGCCTTGGCGGCACTTATGTTACCAGCAGCTCTAGCTTAATAGCAGTACTCTCTGACAATGAGGCAATCAATAATACTACGGGATATAACACAATAAACGGTTCATTTACTGAAGCCAGTGGTGTTTTTTCGATTATCCAAAATACCGGCAATAATGTAATAATCCAAGATTCAACTACTATTACCGTCACAATTACTCCAAATTAAAGGTTAATGATTATGAGTAGAATATTTACGGTGTTTATATCCCTGCTGCTACTCGTATTACCTGCATATGCTGGCATTGTTAACTTACCTGGTAGTCTCGGTGGTAGTAACTTTTCAATTGCTGTTTCAAGTATTACAGAGCAGCGCTTTAAAACCGTCTATAAACAACAATACGACTTTAGCTGCGGCTCTGCGGCCCTTGCGAGTCTATTATCTTTCCACTATGACGATGTTGTTGATGAGTTCGGTGTTTTTCAGAACATGTTTACTCAGGGGGACCAGCAAAAAATACAGCAGCAAGGCTTTTCGTTATTAGATATGAAAAATTATCTATCTCGCCGTGGCTATCAATCTAACGGGTTTAAAATAAGTTTAGATCAGCTTGCCGCAGCCCAAGTTCCTGGAATAACCATCATTAATAATAAGGGTTATATGCATTTTGTGATTATCAAAGGGAGCAATGAAAGAGAGGTATTAATTGGCGATCCTGCGATAGGAATTAAAGTGATTGACAAAGAGGAGTTTCTAAAAATGTGGAATAATCAAATAATATTTGTTATCCAGGATAAGAAAGAGATTGCGTCTAATTATTATCAAAATAAAACAGAATGGAAACTAAGAGTCAAAGCTCAATTGGGGCTTGCCGTTGATCGCTCCAGCTTGGGACTATTTAACTTGTTACAACCATCAGATATTGATTTCTAATCAATTAAGGCTTTAGAATGAACAAAGGCTTACTCACTATTTTTAAAGGTTTTATGTTATCGTCTACATTGGCTTTAATGGTAAACCCAAGCATATTATTAGCATCTGATAACGGACACTTTTTTTCTCAGGAATCATCAAATATACAGCAATGGGCTGATCCCGTATCGGAGTTAACATTAGACTCTTCTCGGGGCGGTTTTACCTTACCAAACGGTATGATTGTCAATATTAGTATTGAAAAACAAATATTTCAAAACGGTGTAGAGACTTTTTATTCTTATTTTCAAACACCTGAAAGTCTCTCCTTAGTCAAAAATGGGGATTTAAATATAGCGTCAGAACTGACTGATACGATAACCCAGACAGTTATCCAAAACAATCTCGATAATCAAAGCATACAATCTATCACGAATATTGGCATTGACATTAAAAACTTAAGCAACATCAGCAATACTTACAGTAATAACGTATTTTATACCCAGTTTGTCCTACCTAATATTTATCAATAAAACATCTCCCATATTCAACTTTGAAGTAACATGGGTACAACCACTAAGCAGCTATAGACTCCATGTATTCAGCCATTAATTTGGCTGTTTATTTCGACCAATATTATCGTAATAAAGCATTGGTGTTTCGTTCAATCCTCGTTGCCACGGACAATAATGATCTGCAAAATAAACATCACATTTCAAGCTTTCAGTCATCTCTTCATGGTAAGCAAATTCGTTACCATTATCTGCAGTGATCGTTATACCAATTCCACTACTTAGGTAATCTATTTAGGCGCCGGAAAAACCATGAAAGCAATGCATTAATTGCAATAAATTGTTCTAATTATAAAAAATTGTATGGGTATGGAACGATTTTGAACAGCTTTAGTTGGCCACGAAGTGATGGGGAACAGGGCGTTCTTAATCAAATAACCAAGACTAAAACATAGTTTTATGTCTAACTAGCATGAGTTTTAACCAGCATAAATGTACAGAAAATTAATAGATTTGGTATTAGGGTTGATTGGCTAACATTTATACACATATTTTCATTGTTGCATCTCTTGCCGGGAGAAAAAACGATTAGCATATATTCAGCTGACCGTTTTTCTACCTAATCCAAATTATGCACTTATTTTTTGAATCTAAATCCGATCTTGTTTAAAAAATTAAAAAACCATTGGTACCCTAACGTTAAGACTAACATCTGGAGCATCATCGGTAACACCAATATTCAACGATAAATTAAGATTAGCTCGCTGTGAATAATTGAAAGAGTAACCAATGGCCAATTGACCGATATCGAGCTCACTACTCTCAATTGTCTCGCCATCAATTTTAGACCCTAAAACGTGTTTATGTGAGTAACCAAAACTCATGGAGGTACGCTCATTCAATGAGAGCCCTAAGCCAAAACTCACGCCAATACTGTCCCCTGGATCTACTTTTTCGTCCCCTGGAGTTGTATCATCTATATCTTCATAAGTATGCATATTATAACCATAACTTATATTGCCATAAAGTACCCCTGGATCCGTTGGATAAATCGCCGTAAGGCTAGGTTGAACACTGAAGTAGCCGCTTCCTGTTGGCAACTCAGTAGGAAATACAGAACCAGCAGTAGATGTCACATAGTCAACGTCAAATGGACTCGTTCCTGTTGGTATGGTTGCAGCTAAATTAGCGACATAAATTAAACCACCATCAGCACCATCATTAAGTTGAAAATGTGTAGATAACTCCACATCACCAATATTATTGCCATCTGCATTAAATATTTCATCATCAGTTGCGCTCACACTGACCGCACGGGAACGTTGAGTGTCAGTCCGGACAATATAAGGAAGCTTAATATCAAAATCCCATCGGTTTGTCAGGCCGTACCGAGCAGTGATACTCGCAGTAAAACTATGACGTTTAATTTCTCTAATATCAATGACACCCACCACTATTGCAGGAAGAAAAGAATACCCTTCAAGATAAACCCGGTTATTATCCGAATATGAATAC
>JBATHQ010000754.1:0-1638 GCA_049667005.1 Psychromonas sp. | reverse complement strand
GTCACCATCTTGAACCGCACCACAAGACGAATTGAACTGACCGATGAAGGACGGCAATTTGTAGACGCTGTCCGTGTGGGATTGCTACAGATTCAGCAGGCAGAAGAAGATCTTGTCTCTCGCGGTGAGCTACCTGCTGGCAGGTTACGCATCGACGCAGCAAGTCCTTTTGTATTTCATCAGCTGGTGCCACTGATCCAGCCTTTTAAAAAAGCCTTTCCCGATATTCAATTAGAGCTCACCTCCAATGAAGGTTTTGTGGATCTGTTAGAGAAAAGAACCGATCTGGCGATCCGCATTGGTAAATTAAGCGACTCCACGTTACACGCGCGCCCGTTAGGAAAAAGTTTGTTATATATGGTGGCGTCACCGGAGTATCTGGCCAAAAGAGGTCTGCCAGAACAGGTTGGTGATTTATCAAGTCATCAACTGATTGGTTTTACCGGGGCAAAAGTATTAAACCGCTGGCCATTGGCCGGGAGTGATTATATTGAGCCGACATTGACCGCCAGTAATAGCGAAACCGTGCGTCAACTTGCACTTGCTGGAAATGGTATTGCCTGCTTATCCGGTTTTATGGTCAATAAGGATATCGCGGCCGGAAGGTTAATCCCCATATTAGAGCAGGGAAAACTGCTTAATACCGATCGCGAACAGATCAATGCCGTCTTTTATAAATCTTCTTCTGTTGCACGACGTATCTCGGCATTTATTGATTTTATTCAGCCAAGGTTGTCTTTGTAATACCCATTCGGTTAATTAAGTGATCCGTTTAGGCGCAGGAAAAGAGATGCTAAGTACCCGTAGATAAATTTTTCTGGTATTTTCTAGCTGCGGCTGTCATTTGATGGCTGACGGCTAACGGCTAATAACTTCATTGAGTACTTAGCAAGGCATTGATTGTAGTAACTACACGCCCTAATGCACAAAATCGAATAAACCCTAACTTTATAGACGGATCAAGTCAGGTTAGTTAATATTCTCCGTATAAATCAGCTATCAAGATGTTAGTTTTTATCAGTTTAATAGAGAGAAGTTATGAATATTGAAGTATCAATCGTGGATTATTCAGATACCCGACATGCACAGGATATTAGTTACCTTTTAAATAGTTACGCGCAGGATCCAATGGGGGGCGGCGCACCTTTATCCGATTATGTTCAACAAAACCTCGCCAAAGAACTGGCTAAGTTAGCACATGCTTTCAGCATTATCTGTTATGTCGATAATAAGCCTGCGGGATTAATCAATTGTTTTGAAGCGTTCTCCTCTTTTAAATGCCAACCCCTTATTAATATTCACGATATTGTCGTCATTAGTGAATTTAGAGGGCTTGGGATCAGCCAACGCATGCTGGAAAAAGTGCAACAGCAAGCTAAGCAAAAAGGCTGTTGTAAAGTGACTTTGGAAGTCCTTGAAGGTAATGACGTTGCACGTAAAGCTTATATGAAATTTGGATTTGCAGGTTATGAACTAGATCCGAAAATGGGCAAGGCTTTATTCTGGCAAAAGAGCTTATAAGCTGTTTGTACTATAAGCAGTGCACACTGCATTGCGTGATTCCAGCCGTTTTTTAGCTGGCATGACGCAATGAAATAGATATTTAGCGAAAATTAGCCTTATCTCAATTACAGTGCA
>JBATHQ010000753.1:0-5229 GCA_049667005.1 Psychromonas sp. | reverse complement strand
GTGCTGCATCGCTAGCCCATGTTAATCTCTTAGCACTCAAGGTTTGAGCCATCACTTTAAAATTTAGTTGATTATATTTACCGTGGTTGAGCCCCTCTGACGAGGGGGAAATATACTATCAAGTTAGTTGTGATTTCTGTAGCAAAAAAATAAGAAAATTATCAAAAATTCATTACAGGAAACCTTTTATTGATTCTCGTCAACCTCGTTGGGTTGCAAACCTTCAGCTCTGGGTTTGTTAGGTGAGAATATCGTTGAATTTTGGTGTTCTTAGTTATGCTATTGACGAAGGGATAATTCGAAAGCACCGCTCCCCAAAGTCGTAAAAAAGTTATCTAACTCCGGCAGGATATTAGCTTTGCCATGGTGCTGCTTTGCGCTAATGTGCAATGACTCACTAACGTCTGAAAATGCCCTTTTATTTGATCCATGACGGGATCGTCCAACTTCCTGAGGATCGTCTATATTGTATTGATTAAAGGAATTTTTTTGAAAAATGGATTTCTACAACATTTGTTTAAAAAACGTAAATCAACACCTTAAACAAATGACTATTGGCAAGTTCCAGTCTGATCCGCACTGCGGGCAGACCTTTTGTGACAGGGGTAATCGTATGAAAATATCAAAACTAGTTTTAAGTGTTTCATTGGCATTGGGCCTTTCAATAGCAGCTCAAGCTGCAGAAGTTGAAGTACTGCACTGGTGGACATCGGGTAGTGAAGCTAAATCAATTGCAGAGTTGAAAAAAATGATGGAAGCGAAAGGACATCAGTGGAAAGACTTTGCGGTGGCTGGCGGTGGCGGTGAAAGTGCCATGACAGTTCTCAAATCCCGTGTTGTTTCCGGTAATCCACCAACAGCAGCACAAATCAAAGGCCCAAGCATTCAGGAATGGGGCGAAGAAGGTGTATTGGCCGATCTTGAAGGCGTCGCCAAAGCGGAAGGATGGGATAAAATTCTGCCGGTTGTGGTGGCAGATGTGATGAAATATAAGGGTAAATATGTTGCGGTTCCGGTTAACGTGCACCGTGTCAACTGGATGTGGGCAAACCCGGAAGTGTTTAAAAAAGCGGGTGCAACCGTTCCGACAACTTGGCCTGAGTTCTTTGTTGCAGCGGATAAAATCAAAGCGGCTGGCATGACAGCCGTTGCCCATGGCGGACAGCCTTGGCAGGATGCAACCATGTTTGAATCGGTTGTATTAGGCGTTGCAGGGGCTGACTTCTATAAAAAAGCCTTTATTGCCTTAGATCCGCAAGCCCTGAACAGTGCAACCATGATTGAAGCTTTAACAACGTTTCATAAAATCAAAGCCTACACTGACGCAGGTTCACCGGGACGCGATTGGAATCTGGCAACAGCAATGGTAATTAACGGTCAAGCCGGCATGCAGTTTATGGGCGACTGGGCAAAAGGTGAATTTACAGCGGCGGGTAAAGTACCGGGTAAAGACTATCTGTGCGTCGCAGCACCGGGTACCGCAAATGACTTCACTTTTAACATCGACAGTTTTGTGATGTTTGATCTGGATGATAAAGCACTGCAGGCGGGTCAAAATGACTTGGCCAGTACGATACTGAGCCCGGCCTTCCAGGAGATATTTAACCTCAACAAAGGATCTATTCCTGCTCGTTTGAATATGCCTATGGATAAATTTGATGACTGCGCAAAATTAGCAGAAAAAGACTTTGTCAGAACGGCCGAAACAAACACTTTATTGCCTAGTATGGCGCACGGTATGTCAACGTTCTCTTCTACTCAAGGTGCTATCTTCGACACCGTTACTGAATTCTACAACTCCGATTCAATAACAGCCGAAGAGGCCGCAGGCAAATTGGTAAAAGCTGTAGCAGCCGCTTCAGCTAAATAAAGTCTGATTTTTAAACCTTGCGGATCTCAGTGATGTTCAGCTGAGATCCTTTTTTCCTTTACGCTATTGAAGAGGATAAATCGCATTATGAATAGATCCGGCAATCCCCGTCAATGGCTGGGGGAGATTCTACCCAAACTGGTTGTGGCACCGACTTTTGTTGCCGCAGTTGTTTTTATCTATGTTTTTATGCTACTCAATGCCTGGTTATCTTTCAGTTCATCGCGGATGCTGCCGAAATATAATTGGGCCGGCACTATCCAATACGAAAAACTATTTGCTAATGATCGCTGGTGGGTAGCTGCGGAAAATCTGCTGCTCTTCGGCGGTTTGTTTATCGCCTTCTGTTTACTGCTGGGATTATTTCTGGCTATTTTTCTGGATCAGAAAATTCGTGCCGAAGGTGTTATTCGCACCATCTATTTATATCCGATGGCACTCTCTTTTATTGTTACCGGGACGGCCTGGAAATGGATCCTCAATCCTGAGCTGGGTATCCAGCGTCTGGTACGCGAAATGGGCTTTGAATCCTTCACCTTTGATTGGCTGGTCAATACCGATATGGCCATTTATACCGTGGTAATTGCCGGCGTCTGGCAGTCGTCCGGCTTTGTGATGGCGCTGTGCCTCGCGGGTTTGCGCGGCGTGGATGATAATATTATTAAAGCCGCCCGGGTTGACGGTGCGTCAATGCCGCTTATCTACCGCAAAATAATTATTCCGGGACTGCGTCCGGTATTTTTCAGCGCAGTAATTGTACTGACTCATATCGCAATCAAAAGCTTTGACTTGATTGTTGCCCTTACGGGTGGCGGTCCGGGTTTTGCGACCGATGTGCCGGCTACCTTTATGTACACCTATTCTTTTACACGCGGGCAAATCGGTCTGGGCTCCGCAGCTTCGATGATGATGTTGCTGGCGGTGGTTGCCGTTATTGTTCCTTATCTGTATTCGGAGCTTCGGGAGAAAAATAATGAGCGTTAACAGAGTCTTGATCTACAGCTTATTGACCTTTGCTGCTGTGGTTTATTTGCTGCCGCTGGTGGTGATGCTGATCACCTCGCTCAAAGATCTCGATGAAATCCGCTCAGGTACCCTATTATCATTGCCCCAGACACTTAACTTCGATGCCTGGGAAAAGGCCTGGGGAACCGCCTGTACGGGCGTAAGCTGTGAAGGTATGAAGGGTTACTTCTGGAACTCGGTACTGATTGTTGTACCTGCGGTAGTGATTTCAACGGTGATTGGCGCGTTAAATGGTTATGTACTCACTAAATGGACGTTCCGGGGCAGCAATCTGTTTTTCGGCATGTTGCTGATCGGCACAATGATCCCCTTTCAGGTTATCCTGTTACCCATGGCGCGTACCCTTGGGTTCCTTGGCCTAGCGGGTACGACCACCGGGCTGATCATGGTGCATACCATTTATGGTCTGGCCTTTACCACTCTGTTTTTCCGCAACTATTACGTCAGTATTCCCACCGAATTAGTCAATGCGGCGCGTATTGACGGTGCGGGTTTTTGGATAATTTTCTTGCGGATTATTTTGCCGGTATCGATGCCCATTATCGTCGTCTCAGTGATCTGGCAGTTTACTCAGATCTGGAATGACTTTTTATTTGGTGTGGTTTACTCAGCCGGTGATGCGCAGCCGATCACCGTGGCACTGAATAATCTGGTCAATACCAGTACCGGTGTCAAAGAGTATAACGTTGATATGGCTGCGGCGATTATTGCGGCACTCCCTACCCTGCTGGTGTATGTGGTAGCCGGGAAGTATTTTGTTAAGGGACTCACAGCAGGCGCAGTGAAAGGTTGAGGGGAAAATAATGCAGGCTTTAAAAATACATCATGTTGAAAAAACCTATGGCAAAGTAAAGGTGCTCAAAGGCATTGATTTAGAGGTCGAACCGGGTCAGTTTGTTATTTTAGTCGGGCCATCTGGCTGCGGTAAATCAACCTTGCTGAATATGATTGCCGGTTTGGAATCGGTGACTAATGGCAGTATTTCCATTGGCGATCGGGATGTGACCCATTTAGATCCGAAAGACCGTGATATCGCGATGGTATTTCAGTCCTATGCGCTGTACCCGAATATGACGGTGCGCGGCAATATTTCATTCGGTTTAGAGATACGCAAAACGGAAAAAGCGGAGCAGGAAAGGATTGTCGATAAAGTAGCCAAGTTACTGCAAATCGAACCTTTACTGGATCGAAAACCCAAGCAGTTATCGGGTGGACAGCGCCAACGTGTGGCCATGGGACGAGCATTGGCCCGCGACCCTGCAATCTTCTTATTTGACGAACCGCTGTCAAATCTGGATGCCAAGTTACGCGTCGAGATGCGCAGTGAAATAAAAGAGTTGCACCAGCGTGTCGGCACCACTATCGTTTATGTTACCCATGATCAGATTGAGGCGATGACGCTGGGTGATATCATCGCCGTGATGAAAGAGGGTGAAATACAGCAGGTCGGCCCGCCACAGGAGATCTATGACAACCCGCGTAATCAGTTTATCGCCGGTTTTATGGGTAGCCCTTCGATGAACTTTGTTCCCTGTCACGTTGAGAAAGTAGAGGGCGCTATTCAGATAACGCTGGAAAGTGGCGGCGTGTTGCATAAATTGCCGATTAAACAAACTATCACCGGGTTGGAAAACTATGTGGGTAAAAACGTTGTGTTAGGTATTCGCCCGGAACAAATTACGCAACAAGGCGAAGACAAACCCGATAGCGCCATGCTCAGTTGTGCCGTCGAGATTATTGAGCCAACAGGTCCGGACACCCTGATCACCGTGCGAATCAATGGGGTGAGAACGGTTTGCCGGATCCACCCGACCGCCGAATGTAAAGTCAATGCATTAATGCCGCTGTTGATTGATATGTCAAAAGCCGTATTTTTTGATCCAGATACCCAACAACGAATTTATTGAATGTATCTGTGCTGGTAAGAACAAAAGGCCCCTACTTTGCGCATTTCATTGTGCACAATGTCATAACGCAGGGTGGATCCCTGCACCATAAACGCCCAACTCCATTCAAAAAATTAACACATGCAGACTAAAGTCCGCGCCCCGAAAATCTTGAAGATGACGCCCACCTACCCCGTCATTGTCGCGTTGTGTTGACGGGAAGTGAATTGAAATGAACGACAGTTCAGTGTCACGAACGGGCTAAGCTCTGCGTGTCCTTAGATCATATAAAATAACTAAAATAGTGGCTAAACAACACATACACCCTGAAGCTAAAGTCCGCGCCCCGACACTGTATTGCTGCTGCGTGTTATTAAAGATTATTATTGCCGCTCCTTAAAACATGATCAAATCTGATCATGGCGCGTGGCGAACAGTGCTCCACGC
>JBATHQ010000752.1:0-4107 GCA_049667005.1 Psychromonas sp. | reverse complement strand
GCATTCCCCCCCAATTCCATCGAAACTTTTTTCACGGTTGTCGCACATTGGCTGATTAACAGTTTACCAATTGCCGTTGATCCGGTGAACGTGAATTTAGCAATATCAGGGTGCTGAGTCAGCACCTTACCCATACCTGATGCATCTTCACCTACCACCACGTTAAACACCCCAGCTGGAATACCCGCCCTTTCGGCAAGCTCTGCCATTGCCAGTGCGGACAGCGGTGTTTGCGTTGCAGGGCGAGCAACAAAGGTACAACCTGCCGCTAACGCCGCCGCTGCTTTTCTCGCAATCATTGCATTAGGGAAGTTCCAAGGAGTGATCGAGGCAACCACACCAACGGGTTGCTTAACAACGATAATACGCTTGTCACATGATGGTGCGGGGATAGTATCACCGTAAACGCGTTTACCCTCTTCGGCAAACCATTCAACAAAAGCCGCACCATAGCCTATTTCCCCTTTTGCTTCGGCAAAAGGTTTACCTTGCTCAAGCGTCAGGAGCCGCGCTAAATCATCTTGATGTTGAAGCATCAAATTGAACCAATTTCGCATTAACGACGCGCGTTCATTGGCTGACTTCGCTGACCAAGCTTTTAAGGCAGTTTTTGCTGCTTTTACAGCAAGCTCGGTTTCAACAACCCCCGCATTACACACTTTAACAAGTACTTCTCCCGTAGCAGGATTGGTGACATTAAAATAAGATTCACTGCTATGCCAGCTACCATCAATATACGAAAAGGTTTTGATTAATTGACTGTCTTGTATTCCGTGCATTGTTATCTCCAAATTAATTTCCATATGCTAAACGCTATTAACATGCTTGAATCGGCAACTTTAACAAGAAGCAGATTTTTTAACTCCATTTATCTCTCCATATTAAAGCAGTATTACAAAAAATGGATAATTAAATAGTAAAAAAATTGCTTTATTACTAATAAGTTATGATAAAAGATAACAGTGTAACTTTCGTGTAAAAAGCTATTCGCAAGGAGGTCAATGTATTACAAATGTAATACATTGACCTCCTCGGTAATAGCCTAAACTTTGTTATATTACATTCTTTTGTGGAATCACATAGTCGGCATCGTGAACGAACTCGAGTGCTGCCCTAAACGTACGCTGGCTGGCCAACGGCTAGTGACTGTTTTCATTCGGGTATAGAAACGCACGCCATCATTACCATGAACATTTAATGGACCAAATACAGAACGCTTCCAGCCACCAAAGCTATGAAACGCCATTGGAACAGGAATGGGTACATTAATACCTACCATTCCAGCTAATACATCTTCGCTAAACTGACGCGCTGTTTCACCATCACGCGTAAAAATAGCCGTACCGTTGCCGTATTCGTGGCGATTAATAAGCTCGAGAGCTGTTTGATAATCAGGCACACGTACTATCGCAAGTACAGGGCCAAAGATCTCTTCTTTATAAATAGTCATCTCTGGCAACACGTTATCAAACAACGTGGGACCTACAAAATACCCCTCTTCATGACCTTCAACGATTAACTCTCGGCCATCAACCAACAAAGAAGCACCTTGTTCAACCCCTGTTGTTATGTAATCACAAATTTTAGCTTTATGTACCGCAGAAATAACGGGACCCATATCGTTTTCAGGACCGTCAACGATACCTGGTCCTACATGCATTCTTGCAATCTGCTCGGTTAAGTTAGCAATTAAGTTATTACCCATTTCATCGCCAACAACAACAGCGACAGACAATGCCATGCATCGCTCGCCAGCGGCACCGAATGCTGCCCCCATAATGGCATTTGTCGCCATATCTAAATCAGCATCTG
Organism: Psychromonas sp.; assembly: GCA_049667005.1. Lineage (GTDB taxonomy): Bacteria > Pseudomonadota > Gammaproteobacteria > Enterobacterales > Psychromonadaceae > Psychromonas. Next base: position 2,295 of record JBATHQ010000752.1, on the reverse strand, counting down.
GCATCAAAATACAATGATTTTTAGCACCACCTAAAGCCTGACAGCGCTTACCGTGTGCCGATGCCGTTGAATAAATGTATTCTGCAATCGGTGTCGAGCCGACAAAACTAACCGCTTGCACTCGTGGTTCGGTTAGCAACACATCTACGGCTTCTTTATCGCCGTTCACTACATTGAAAACACCATCAGGTAAACCTGCTTCTTTTAATAACCTAGCCAATTCTAACGCTAAAGAAGGATCTTTCTCTGATGGTTTTAATATAAAGGTGTTACCCGTTACTATTGAAATCGGAAACATCCACATTGGCACCATCGCTGGAAAGTTAAATGGTGTAATACCCGCACACACTCCCAATGGTTGCATCAAAGAATGACTATCAACACCGGTACCGACATTGGCCGAATGCTCTCCTTTTTGCAGGTGTGGAATACCACAAGCAAACTCGACAACTTCTAGTCCGCGCGTTATTTCACCGACGGCATCAGAATATACTTTGCCATGTTCGTTAGAAATAATGCGCGCTAACTTATCCATATTTTGTTCAAGCAAGTATTTAAATTTGAACATAATACGTGCTCGTTTTAGTGGTGATGTTTTTGCCCATGCAGGAAAAGCTGCATCTGCTACCGCGACAACTTGCACAACTTCTGAGGCGGAGCTTAGTACTACTTGACGCGTTTGTGCCCCCGTTGCAGGGTTATAAATAGGAGCAAAGCGCTCACTACGACTTTCGGTCATTTCTCCGTTAATAAAATTTTGAACCGTTTCCATATAAATTATCCTAATTAAGTAAGCCAGTATCTTTAGTTAAACAAGATCAATTATTGTAATTCAGCGTTGCATCGGTAAGTGGGTTAGCAATATCTGCCACTAACGAGCCTTGATATTCATCATTTTTCTATAAGGTAACCAATACTCAATATTGGTCTGATAATTTCAATGTTAACAGTATGTGAAATAAATGTTCTATTTGCAATGGGAGATGTAACATTTTTTTGGGGGTGTGATCTTAAGTAGATTTATTCTTTCGGTCGTAAATATAAAAACTATGTTTATTTAAATGGTAAAAAGGAGTTTTCACGCAATATCATTATTAATTATGTTAACCCGTGTAGGCGTTGTGCACTACATATTGCCTGTATAGACAACATTATTATGAAGTAACAGTACGTTGTGTTGATATTATTTCTCGAGCATAGTCATACTAAAAATGAGAAATAAAACGAGGTCAGTCTATTAAAATAGTAATTTTAAAAGATTAGGGCTTCGAACACTACAGCCAAGAATCAAGGGCTTTTCTGCAACGAGTAAGGAATATGAATAAGTTAAAATGTTATGGGTGTAGATCTTTTGAATCGACGTAAGATCTATTTTATTTCAGTGTGTTATAGAATTTTCAAGAAGAAAGAAGAGCCTTTTTGTGTTAGTTATGTAGTTACCACACAACACAAAGAGCACCAAAAGGCCTTCTATGAATCTAGCTTACTTGAATACTCCTGATTTTTCATTCTTTTCTGATGCTAATAAACAACTTGAGCACATGATTGACCAACTACAATCTGATAATTATCGTGATAATCAGCATGGCGATATCGAGCAGTATATTCAAAAAGAAGGATTTGAAGTTTTACGCTGCTTGTTTCAAGGTTATCTCGACCTCAAAGCAGCAAGTGAAAAAACAATTTCTAACGTTTATAACGCGGAAGGAATACACCTCTCCCACACCAAACACGCCACCACACGGAAACTAACGACACTCTTTGGTGATGTTATCGTAAAACGAAAAAGCTACAGTCAGCGTTCACAGAAAAGTGTTTTCCCATTAGATGCTCAGCTAAATTTACCTTCAGATCAATACTCTGATGGTATACGCCATCGCGTTGCGATTGAAGCAAGAAAATCGTCCTATGATGAGGCTGTCGAATCGATTAATCAGACGACAGGGGGTTATATACAAAAGCGCCAAAGCCTTCAATTAGTGCAAGATGTCGCGCGGGATTTTGACAAGTATTATCTACAAAACCGTTACTTGAACGCAGAGCAAACAGATAATTTATTAGTATTAACATTCGATGGAAAAGGCATTGTAATGCGACCAGAAGGCCTTCGAGAATGTACCAAAAAAGCGGCTCTAAAATCCAAAAAACTGAATAGTAGGTTAAGCGCAGGGGAGAAAAAAGATAGAAAACGGATGGCACAAGTTGCAGCGGTTTATACGGCACTGCCTCATGTGCGAACGCCAGAATCAATCATGAAAATTGAAACAGAAGATAATAATGTGCAGTTCCTCAAAC
>JBATHQ010000751.1:0-2223 GCA_049667005.1 Psychromonas sp. | reverse complement strand
GATAACTGCGCAATAATGGCCTGTCAGCAGGTAATCGAATTTCTGGAAAATGGCAACATCAAGAATTCGGTTAATTTCCCGACTATCAATCTGGAAAGAAGCACGCCTTATCGTATTACTTTTGTGAATGATAATGTTGCCGGGGTATTAGGAAATGTACTCTCTATTCTGGCCGATTTGAATGTCAATGTCACCGATATGATGAATAAGAGTCGCGATAATCTCGCCTACAACATTATTGATCTTGAAAGTCCGGCCAGCGCAGAGCTGATTAACGCGATAGGCGAGGTTAAACATGTGATAACGGTGCGCGCTTTGTGAAACAGTGTCGCCTGTCTTCTTAAGACAGGCGGTTGTTATGGTGAGAGTGTGTTTAGTTTGTCGCTAATAACGGCTGACATTGCGGTGGTTTTATCTGCTGCTGTTTTTTCACCGGCGCCTGAGGGGTTTTAGGTTTGGCCATTTCCGCTTTCCACCAGGCAATTTCTTGGCATCCATCACCGGCTTCTGGCGGTGCCTGGTTGGTACATAATTTATCACCTTCAGGGCATGTTAAGCGGACATGCATATGACTTGAATGTCCCCACCAGGGGCGTACTTTCGATAACCAGTTTCTATTTTCCCACTGCATTGTGCACAGTTGCTGTTTAATAACCGGATTGACGAAAATACGTGCTACACGCGGATCTTCAGCGGCAAAACGTATCATATCTGCATGAGCAGTTTGCCAATTAGCATTTACCTTAAAGCGATCGAAGTTAACCATATTGATAGAATAGGGCGCCTTCCGCTGTGCAGGCGAAAACAGTTTATCGACTTGTCGGAACCATACATCGACATCCAGACCGATTTGATGGCTTGCATGCCCGGAAACAAAATTACCGCCTCTTGGCATGGACATATCGGCAATCAGCAGATCTTTACCGTTGTTATTCTTAACCTTTGCACCCAGATCTTGAATAAATTGAATAAGTTCCGGATGACCATAATAACGCTTGTGCGATTCACGTATAACCTGAAATCCTTTCCCCTCACGGGGCATTGCCTGTGCGCCTGCCAGGCAACCGTTATTATAACTACCTATTGCTTCGGGCTGAGAAGGGTAAGGCGCAGTGACACTCTGCCACGAAGCGGCTGCTGACAGGTTAGCAATCAATAATGTGATGGGTAATGTGATAGATTTAATTAATAAACGCCGTTTAAGCATGCTTCCCCCTTAAAATATATCTGCCTTAGTCAACAGAATAGCCTGTTTTTAAAAACGATAGGCTTGTGCTCCATCAAAAAACAATAATACCTCATTGTATTGCGTTTTCCTGCCGGAAACTTACCTAAGACAACTATTTAAACTAATACAATACACTGAAATGTTGTCCAATTCACTTGCTGATTAAGGATAGTTAAGTTCGTTTTGTTAACGATGAACTATAATTTATTCATTAGCCGATCTTAGAATAAACATTCAATCTAATCTGATGCTAAATGAGTAAAGCGGGTATGTTGGGCTTATTATTTATGCTGTAAATAATGGCACAATAAAATAAAGACAAGAGGAGAGATGAACATGACGACGGGAACAGTTAAATGGTTTAATGCAGAGAAGGGGTTCGGCTTTATTACACCGGATGATGGTAGCAAGGATCTGTTTGTACACCATTCGCAAATAAAAGCCAGTGGTTATGCAACACTCAATGAAGGCCAAAAAGTTGAATTTGAAGTGGGGCAAGGTCAGAAAGGGCCCTGTGCAAATAATGTCGTAGTGCTTTAAAACTAACGTATTAAATAGGTGCATACGCCTGCTTGAATTTATTTTTCAAGACAAGCGGGCTAGCACCTTTAATACTGTTGTTACTTTTATGCACTTGTAATGAGAATAACAATACGTTGCTGGGGGCGGCAAAAATAATATCGAAAGGTCAACCCTAATCTATAGTGCTTTTATTGATAACAAAAGAGGTGGATTATGAAAGTTTCAATCATTGAAAATGACAGTGATCGTGTAGTGGTCTCTTATGAAATAAACTTCACTCACCATGAGCCTTCAGATGAAGAGTACTATTCTGAGGCATGGTTGCGTGCCGTAGAAGCGGGGATCGTCGTTGATGAAGATTCATCTCAATACCGTTTCAGTTTTTAATTCTGGTAATGCGATGATTTCAATCTGTACAGCCTTAATAGCGTTAAATTATGATTGACCATTGAGTGTGCCCGTTTTACGATACA
>JBATHQ010000750.1:0-17427 GCA_049667005.1 Psychromonas sp. | reverse complement strand
AAAAAACCATGGCTAAAAGTCCCATCAATCTCCTTCTTGATGAGGATAATAAACAGCATAAAGAAAAACGAAAGCGAACTGATGTTATTAAATATTCTAAGCAGGGGGCCGAGCGTGAAATTTCTTTGAGATGTCTAGATCACCAAATATGTGATGTGACGCAACCAGAGGTTACTGACGGGGTCAGGCTAACTAATATAGATAAGTTAAAAGATAAAATTCATGAATATTTTGAACTTGGCCGTAGCTCCTTTGCAAGACAAATTTTTTATAATTGTAAGTCCTATATTGCGAATGCAGATGCCCATGATTTAGAACCGTTCTCAAAGGAAGGCTGGAAGTCTTTTTTTGGTGTAAATGGGTATATATGGGGACTAGTTAATGATGCAAAGATACAGCATACGCATTCTTTTATGTACGATAATAATCAGTCTGTTGGCATCTCTGAAAAGACGGCAGCTGGAATGAAACGCATCATAAAGAATATCTTTTCTAGTTTAAAGCTTGATGTTTTCGAATGGAATAAGGGATTAAAAGAATTTTCTACTGCTGGAAAACGAAAAGTACCACCAGATCCATTCACACAACGGCAGTTTTCAAGAGAGTTGTCGCCTGACGTTTAAATTTATGCCACCTTATTCTCTTTTATTTCAGTCTTTGACTTCTCTGGATTAAGCCTGACTTCTTTAACTGGTGCCCAATTTTTGATTTCACCTGACCAACGACTCGGATTTTTTTCTTTTGCTCTGCTATATACCTCTACTCGATTTAATAAAATAGCATCATCAAGCTCTTGGTGGCGCTCTGATGGCGTCACAAATTTAATCCCACTGTGGCGGTGCTCTTCGTTATACCACCTGGTAAAACCGAGCACCCATTGCCGTGCTGCATTAATATTTGTGAATGCTTTCTCAGGGTATTCAGGGCGATACTTTAATGTTCTAAATATTGACTCTGAATACGGGTTATCATTGCTTACCGATGGTCGGCTAAATGAAGGCATTACGCCTAACTCTTGTAACGTTGCCAACATGGTGGCTCCTTTCATTGGGCTGCCATTATCAGAATGTAATGTTACTTGATGACGTTTAACCTTTTCGCGCAAGCAAATATCGGTCATCAAATCAGCAGCCAGAGCACTAAGTTCCTCGCTATGGACTTGCCAACCAACAATTTTGCGACTAAAAATATCAATCACTAAATATAAGTAATAAAAAGAGCCCCTGACACTTGCCGGTAGATACGTAATATCCCACGTATAGACTTGATTTGGTCCCGTCGCTGTCAATGCTTTTGGCTTAATGACCGCTCTTGCTGGTTTACTTTTTAAGCGGTGTTGAAGCTGCTTTTCTTCCTTTAATATTCGATAAATACTCGATTCTGAGCCTATATACATCCCTTTATCGGCAAGTCTCGGTACGATTTGACTCGGCGGTAAATGGGCAAATTCTGGCGTATTGACTACCGTTAATATTCTTTGCCGCTCAAGCGCTGTTAACTTATTAATAGGCGTATGTGCGGCTTCTATACGCCCGTCTTTATCATTACTCGACTGTGCCCATCGCTGTAATGTTTTAGCACTGATGCCAATCACTTCACATGCCTTATTTTGCCTAGCTCCCGCATCGGATGCTTCTTTAACAAGGCGTAAAATAGTCTGTCGATTTGAGCTTGTAGTTAACTGTCCTCGTCGTTTCCCCAAATCTCGTGGACTTTTTTTTTGAGAACCAATAGTGCTGCTGTTTCTGCTAATGCTTTATCTTTACGATTAAGCTCTTTTTTTAACGATTGGTTTTCATGTTTCAACGTTTTGATTTCAGATGGGGAAACCATTTTTTGCTTTTGATTATTACCCTGAATGAAATCAAGCTTCCATTGCTCTATATGATGCGGATAAAGACCTTGTGCTCGACAATGCTCATTTAGCGCCTCATCACTTAGGGAGGCACATGCAACAACCATATTAAGCCTTTCTTCTAATGTCCAATCTTGTGGTCGTTTATCATTAATCATGCTTGCGATCTCGTCATGTGAAGCGGTTTCAAACTCTCGGTTTTTAGCTCTCGTGATCCAAGTGCTTAATGTTGAAGAACCAATACTGAGCGAATTAGCAATCTCAGTTAATGTTGTATTTTCATTCCGACTAAGCGCCTTTTCTACTGCTTGTATCTTAAATGATGTTGTAAATTTTCTCTTCATTTTAATTTCCTCTAACTAAAAATTAGAGGCGACAACTATCCTGACACAGGGGGCAAAGCACAAAATTAATCCTCACAAATGGCTATTTTCACTCCTTTTTCCTGCAATAAACGCAGCACTTTGGGATCTGAATTGGCATCGGTCACCAGTACATCTAATTTATTACTGTCACAAACTTTATGCGTGCCCACCTTACCGAGTTTAAATGCAGATCCCAACACCACCACTAACTCAGACTGTTCAATAATCGTATTTAATGTTTCCGCTTCATCTAAATGGTTAATGGTTAATCCCTGACTTGGGTGCAATGCGTAAACACCTAAAAAACAGGCATCAAAATGTATTTTCCTGAGCATCGCATTGGTTGTTGCGCCGAGCACCATTACTGCAGATTTAGAGATTCGCCCGCCTAATAGAATTAACTCTATATTATTATGATGCATCAACTTAGTCGCCACCAGCGGACTGGGTGTGACCACGGTAAAATTAAAATGGGTAGGCAAATTCATCGCCAGTTGCAAACAGGTCGTGCCTGAGTCGATTAATATAGTTTGATTTTCTTTAATAAAAGGGATGGCCGCTAATGCGACCCGTTTTTTTAACGGATCAATTTCATCCTGCCGCGCGCGATATTCTTGAAACTCCTGCTGCAGCGGTAGCGCGCCACCGTGTACTCTGCGTAATTTTTTCAAATCATCTAATTGTTTCAGATCCCGGCGGATAGTATCTTCGGATACCTGCAGCGTTTGGCTTAATTCAGCTGCATATACCCGCCCCAACTGACTGATTAAATCCAAAATTTTTTCATGTCTTTCTTGCTGTAACATCTTTTATCCTTATCCGTTACCTGCCAATAATCACGCGTATAGTGCACAATTAAAGAAAAGCACCTGCGTTACACATTTTATATCAATTCATTGACGTTTATGGCGACAACTCGGTTTCTATTTCCCATGCCTGCTGATGGTATTGGTACAGTTGATTGGAGCCTAACTGGTTGACTTTAATGCTGTTAATATCATCATAAAAACCTTTATTAAACACAAAAGCGCTTTTTAATAATGGCACAGTTAACCACCCTGTTGGTACTGCCAGTGATTGCGCATTTTGTAAACGTTTACTAACTGTTGCCCCTGATTTTGTAGCAATACTCCATCCCCACTCGCCAAAGGAGGGGACATTCTGATGATATTGCTCGACAAATGGGAAGCCAGCTTCCCGTATGGTTTTGGCAATCGAGATAAATGCATTGCGGGCATGAAATGGTGACGTTGACTGCACCACCATAACACCATCTCCGTTCAGCAAATGGTTAAGCCGGTAATAAAAATTAACACTGTATAATTTATTTAAATCCGGATGACTGGGATCCGGAAGATCGATAATAATCACATCAAAAATTTGTTGCTTTTGTGCTAGCTTATCAATGGCAATAAAAGCATCCTCATTGATAACCGTCACATGTTTATCATTAAAACTGTTCTCTGTTAATCCCTTCACTTTCTTTGCTAAATAAGGCGGCAAGCGCTTATCAGGTGATTTAAACAGTTCAATTAACTGTGCATCTAAATCAATTAATGTCACCTTCTCAGGCTGCCATTTTAATACCTCGCGCAATGCTAAACCGTCACCTCCGCCGATAATCAGTATGTTTTTTTGCCGCGCTGCGCCCTGCATTGCCGGATGAACCAGAAACTCATGGTAAATTTGTTCATCTAAGCTCGAGAATTGTAACCGTCCATTAATATAAAAATTAAAAATAGGTTCGACATTACCGCCTAAATTACGCTGCGTAAACCCTAAATTTTGGTAAGGTGTTTGTGCCTGGTAAACCACTTTATCCTGGTATAAGGTATTTTGCATTTCCTGCTGCCAATTCCCGCCATATTGAAAAACCAACAGCACTAACGTACCTAATAAGGCATGTCCCAACAGGAGCTTTTTAATATGCTTTAAATAGCCCTTAAAACGTATCAGAAACACAAACCCCGCCACTAAATTCAAGGTCGCGGTAAAAGCGGCGGCCTGGCTGATTTCAATACGCAGCATAAATAACACCCAAATAGCCGCACCAATACCCGCTCCGATATAATCGGCACCGTAAATAGTCCCGGCGTTATGGGCTAAATGATGCCCATAAACTGTTTCGCGAATACGCGCAATTAGCGGTATCTCCATACCGATCAAAAAACCCAGTAAAAACGCAAAAAAGTAAGGTAATTGCATACTCAACCAGTTAATTTGCGCAATTATTCCGCCGGTTGGGCGCATATCTATGGGTATTTGATAAGTTTCAGCAAGCAGATTAGGTAAAGTTTGCCCGATCCCGATCAGCGAGGCAATTAACAGCGTTGCGCTACAACCGAAAAAAGCAACCACTAATTCTAAAATAACAAACCCTTGAAATGCATCGGAAACTTTTTTCGCCGCAAAGGCGCCTAAGCCCATAGAGACAATCATAATACCAATAATGGCATAAATAACGGTTTCAACACTGCCTAATATGCGTGCCGAATAATGTGAAAGCAGATATTCATAAATCAGACCGCAGCAAGCTAGCGTCGCCATTATTAATATCAAAAGGCTATCATCGATAAACAGTTTTAATTTTTTTCCGTTGTGCATTTCTATTCTCTTAATGGGCGTAAGACCAATCCGGGTAAGTCAATTAATATTGCGAGGGAAAAATTGAAAAGAACGTTGATTTTAACACGCCAAATTGATCAGATTGATATAAAAAAGGCCATCAAAAGATGACCCATTAAATACCGAATAAGCGATTACGCATTAGCTCAGGTCATTAACCCCATCAGCAGCAATGCAATGGAAAAAGATGTTGCCAGCTCGACGGTGGCAATACCAACATTTTGTTGATCTTCAACCTCTTCGCGGCGATTGATTCCCCACAGTACAATAAATTTTGCAACGCTGGTTAATAACGTTAAAACAACCATTAGAATAACACTCATGATCGTCCATTGAGCAATACCTGACCATAAAGAGTGTGCATCGTATACTACAAAATAACTTGCTGCTGTCACTGACATCGCCGTAGAAATCAGGTAGCCGGAGTAACGGATAGCAAGGGCAAGTTGCCCTTTTTCTAAGGCAGCCTGAAAAGTAATACCGTTACTTCTGGCGTAGCCCCATTCAAATATCCGGGTAATTATCAGCAACATGACTTGTGAAACGATCCAGGCAAAGAAAATGGCGACAAAGGTTTGTATCCCCAACCCCTCAGCCCAAAGTAGCGCAGCACGCACAACGATAGCCGTAGCAATAACAGAGGCGGCATCAGCCACACCGACAGAGATATTTTTCTGCAGGATCAGCTCGTGCTTATGAAGATCTGTTAATGCGAATTTATCGTGAATATAGCGCCCGGCTTTAATTAACAGTAAGCCAATAATGCCGTAGGTTAGCATCCCCATAAACTCAACGGTATAGGTGCCAGCCAACTCCCCGGAAATTGCACCACTTAAGGCAATCCCCATTGCGGCCACGCCACCCGCCATGCTGATACCGTAAGCAAAATTATCATTTATTGATAACTCTTTTTTGGTATCAACATTACCGATAAAGCCCATCGTATAACGAATCCCCCCCAATAACAGGATTGCCACCCCCATATCAATCAATAAGTAGACGATGAAACTGCCGTACTGTTCTAATGTTGTCATTAATTCACTCATATTGTTAACCTTATTTTCCGCGACTTATGCCACGAGAAGTCGTCGTTTTGCTATTTCTGAAACTGCTCGCTGATTTTGTTTTTGAATAATTAGACTTGCCCGCAAAAGAGGTCGTTTGTTGTGCTTGTCGACTGGCAGAGGAGATACTGCTTGCACCCGTTTTCGACTTGGCATAGGGACTTTGAAACCCACCTTTACTGGAAAATTGTTTTTTGCTTCGCGTTGCTAAATTATCCTGAGATTTTGCCTGTTGCGGTGAGGTATAACGGTTACGGCCGACATCATTGTAATAACTATAATCACGACCTGATGACCAGCTATCATAGCGAATTCGGTTAGGAGAGAGCGCCGAAAACATTGCGTACATGCCATACCACTGCCAAAATGACATACCATTGTTATCAGTCTGCCATTGCCCATACCCCGGGTTGCCCACTAATTGGCTACCGGCACCGTGATCCTGCGCTGAATTGGCCTGCAGACTTTGTTGCTTGCTAATCGCATTAACACGCGCAAGTTTACCGTCGGACATATCAGCAATAACATTGATCGGATCGGATAACGCATCGTTAAATAAAAGCGGATCAGTTGCCGCAATTAAATTTTCAGACTCGAACAACTGAGCTTCGATATCCCCTAATACTTGCGGTTGCTCCTGAAGTGTTTTTAAGCGGCTTTGCAAGCCTTGAAAAATGGGTCCCTGGCGGCTGGCATCACGACTTAATTCTGTCAATAGAGGTTTTAGCTGTGGTTTATCTTCACTCAGCAGTCGTGCATATTCACGTAAAATAGTGGCATTACGTATGCCGTTTGTATCCAGGGTTGCGCCCAAGTTAGCGGTTAAATATTCGGCGCTTTTAACATTAGCCTGCAGACGTTCCGGGCGATCATCTCCACAGGCAATCAGCAACAAACTCATCCCTAAAATTAATAGTAGTTTTATTTTCATTACCTTCCCTAATTCGATAAATGCGCTATCACACGCTGCAAATCATCTTCTGTATCAATTCCGGCAGGGGGAATTTCATTTGCCTGTTGCACGTGAATTTTATAACCATGCCATAATACGCGCAGTTGCTCCAGTTTCTCTATCAATTCTAAAGGAGAAACAGATAATTGAGTGTACTGTCGAAGAAAACTAACACGGTACGCATAAATACCGATATGACGCTGTAAATTATTATAATTTAAAGATTTTTTTGCCTGATTCTGAGCACTGTAATTATCCCGATCCCAGGGAATAGTGGCACGGCTGAAATACAAAGCCAGCGCATTTTTGTCACAAACTACTTTTACAGCATTAGTGTTAAAAACATCATTAGCCTCTTCAATGGGCGCACTTAATGTCGCTACGCTGGCAACAGGATGTTGTTGCAGATTGGTGGCAACTTGTTTGATCACAGAGGGCGGGATTAACGGCTCATCTCCCTGCACATTAACGATTATTTCATCATCGCCAAAGTTAAACTTTTGGCAAACCTCCGCCAGACGGTCAGTACCGGATTCATGTGCACTCGATGTCATGCACAGATCAATATTTTTGAGGTGGCTAATCGCATCAGCAATACGCTGATCATCGGTCGCGACAATAACCTGTTTTGCGCCACTTTTTAACGCCTGCAGGGCAACCCGTTCAATCATGGTTTTGCCGAGAATATCAAGCAGAGGTTTAGCGGGTAAACGGGTTGAATGATAACGCGCGGGTATCACCACAATAAATGACATGTTTACTCCTCATCACTGGTAATAGTGCGCGCTTTAACATGTAATAAAGCGGGAATACCATCAATAATAGGATAAGCAAGATGGTCAAATTTACAAATAAGTTCATTGCTAGATTTTTTATAAATCAATTTACCTTTGCATACTGGGCAGGCGATAATATCGAGTAACTTAATGTCTAACATTTTTATCCTTAATCTTATTTAATAGTTGTATTTCAAAGTGCTGCGGTAATTCGGCTGCAATAGGCAAATACCACCAGTTTTGTTGTGCAAAATCAGTACATTTAACAGCATCTTTTTCTGTCATCAAAAGTGGAATTGACGTTTCGAATTGCGCGAAATCCTGTCTCGAAAAAGCATGATGATCATTGAAACTAACTGCTTTTAAAATGTCGAATTGTTGTTTTTTAAGGGTATCAAAAAAGCGCGCGGGAAAACCGATCGCAGCGCAGGCATTCACTTTACTGTTAGCAGGCAGTTGTCCACCCTGCCCATCAACGCGTTTGCAGGGTTGGGCTTGTAACAGCATGGTAATTTCATGCGCGTGCTGTTCACCATTGTTAATCACAAAATCGACACTGTTTAAACGTGACAGTCCTTCCCGCAACGGTCCCATTGGCATGACATGCTGATTACCAAAACGACGTTTGCCATCAATAATAACAATTTCAATATCACGCTGTAGGGCATAATGTTGCAGACCATCATCACTGATAATGATATCAACTGAACAATGTTGCTGCAGATATTTGGCTGCGTTTACACGCACCGGATCAACCACCACCGGAATACCCAGGCGCTTGTAAATTAAGACAGGCTCATCACCTGCTTCTCTACCGGTTACATTTTCACCAACTAGCAGCGGATAATGGCTACTTTTACCGCCATAACCGCGACTTATCACACCCGGTTTATAACCGGCATTAATCAGCATTTCGCATAACCAGACAGCAAAAGGTGTTTTACCATTACCACCCACTGAGATATTACCGACAATAATAACCGGTAATTGACTTTTATAACTTTTAAAAATGCCTTTTTGGTAAAGCCCACGACGACATAGGCTGATTATTTTAAATAATAAAGCCAGTGGAAAAAGTAACCACGCCCAGGTGGCAGGGCGATACCAAAAGGGCATTATAAATCTCCAGAGGCTTGAATTTTACTGAGAGTATGATAAATCTCTTTTTTCTCAATAAGTTCTGCGTGCGTCCCGCGTTCTACCACTCTCCCCTCATCAATCACCAAAATTTGATCCGCATGCTCGATGGTTGATAAACGGTGAGCAATCACAATAGAGGTTCTGTTTTTTTGTAAAATATCAAGTGCAGCCTGAATATGACGCTCTGACTCAGAATCTAAAGCGGAGGTTGCTTCATCCAAAATAAGAATGGGCGCATCACGCAATAGCGCTCTGGCAATGGCCAGCCTTTGCCGCTGCCCACCTGATAACAAGGTGCCATTTTCACCGATAATGGTATCTAAGCCTTGTGGAAAACGCTTAATAAACTCCATCGCGTTGGCGGTTTCAGCAGCTTTGATAATATCTTCACGAGTAAATTTGCCATCACTTGCATAGGCGATATTATTGGCAATGGTATCGTTAAACAAATGTACACTTTGCGAAACAATAGCGACCTGTGCGCGTAATGAAGCCAGTGTATATTCATGGATATTCACTCCGTCAATAGTGATCGCACCACTGTCAATATCATAAAAACGGGTCAGTAAATTGGCAATGGTTGATTTACCACTCCCGGAGCGCCCAACCAGCGCAAAGGTTTCCCCCGCTTTCACTTTAAAACTGACATCATTCAATGCCGGCTTTTCAGCGGTCGGATAGGTAAAGACAACATGATTCAGTTCAATATCACCCTTGGCACGTTCAATCTCTTTGGTGCCTGAATCGACGGCAGCGGTAGTATCCAGGACATCAAATAAACTCACGCTGGCGGAAATCCCCCGCTGAATTTGGCTGGTAACATCCGTCACCGCTTTTAAGGGTTTCATTAACGCCATCATAGATGAAATAATGACAATAAAGGTACCCGGGCTTAAATCATCAATAATGGCCGGTTTAGTGGCCAAAAACAAAACAAAGGCGAGCGCAAAAGAAGCCAGCGATTGTACTACCGGGCTACTGATCGCCTGCGCGCTGGCCATCTTCATATTTTGCGAACGAACAGAATTACTGATCTGATTAAATTTTTTGTTTTCAACTGACTGGCCGCCGAACATTAATACTTCTTTATGGCCTTTTAACATCTGCTCTGATGCGGTAGTCACTGATCCCATGGCATTCTGCAGATTTTTACTGATTTTTCGAAAACGTTTACTGACAACGCGAATCGCGACAGCCACAATCGGGGCAATCAAGAAAAAAACTAATGATAATTGCCAACTTTGTACAAACATCAGACCAACCAGCGCAACAATCGTCGCACCATCGCGGAATATTTTTATCAATGCAGAGGTTGAAGCCTCGGTCACCTGATTAGCATCATAGGTGATTTTAGAGAGCAGATCACCGGTATTAGTTTTATCAAAAAAGCTAATGGGTAACGCGATTAAATGATTAAACAACTGGCGTTGCAATTTCATTACAACATTGGTACCTACCCATGACATACAATAAGAGCTAACAAAAGCAACCACGCCTCGCGCGGCAACAATTAAGATCACAAAAATCGGCATAAACTTTAAAACATCAGGATCCTGTCCGGTTAAACCCTCGTCCATAAGCGGTTTGATCGAATAGATAAAGCCCGCATCAATTACGGCATAACCAATCATCGCAATGATTGCGGCAAATAAACCTAATTTAAAGTCTTTAACGTATCCGAGTAACCGCTTAAAAACCTGCCAAGTATCTACTTCTTTATTTTCCATGCTTCACCAAGTAATTGTATTAGAGAGAAAAAGAGTGATGATACCAATATGGTGCAAGATCTTCTCTATATGTTTGCATATTAATATTTTCTTTTGTTATTTTAAAACGAATAAAGCCATTCAGGCCACTGTTTACCATTTTAACATTTTGTTGTGCATAACGTAACTTTACCTGCGCGGCAGGAAATCTCCATCGATTCATAAATCCGGCGCTAAAAATAACCCACTGTGGATCAACCGTTTTAATAAACACTGCACTTGATGAGCTTTTGCTACCATGATGTGGCGCTACTAAAAGATTGCTTTGCAAATCAATTCTATATTTTTCTGTTAGTTTAATCTCTTGCTTTTTATCAATATCCCCGGTTAATAACAACGCATGAACCCCATCATCGATGCGCAGCACGCAGGAGTTATTATTATTGTTGGTACTGGTCGTTAGCGGTGATAATACACGAACAGAAAGCGAACCTAGTGACCAGCGCATCCCTGCTCGGCACAATTTTGAATTTTTATTGTATTGTGCTGTAAATTTTATAGGCTCTCCCAGTATTATTAAGTCAGGCAGAAAAGTCCGGTTAAGCAGATCAAAACCACCGGCATGGTCAATATCACTGTGACTGATAACCAGATAATCCAAGCTGTTAATCCCGATAGAATGCAAATACGGAACAGTTTCAACTTCTGCAGTTGTGAATCCCGAGGGGTAACGCGGCCCCGCGTCATAAAGCAGGGTTTGCCCCTGACTTCTGACTAAAACCGATAATCCCTGCCCGATATCTATCACTTCGACCCACCATTCATCGGATTTATTATCTTTGCCTGACCATAGGGATAGCAAAACAAAAACGAGCAATGTACAACTGAAAACAGCATGCAGGAGAACATTAACATGGTTAAATTTAAGCAGAATATAACTGACCAAAATGATCATTACAAAAAGAATAAGCAATAATCCTTGTAGATCAGAAAAAGAGAGATAGGCAAATGTGGTTGGTTCAAACAGCGCAAAAAAACAACTGATCAGATAATCTGCAATAATCAATAATACGCCTGCGATGGGCGGATAAATGATGGCAAACAAAACCGCTAACAGGGTGATAGGGATAATTAACAGTGAAAAAAGCGGCACTGCCACCAGGTTAATCAAGGGGGCGAGCAGTGAAAATGCAGAAAATCCCAGCAGTTGCACTGGCAGCATTAACAGGGTTAAAGAAAATTGAATCAACAAAAGCAACGTCAAATAGTATTTGATTTTCTTCAATCTTGTCATGCTTCCCTTATTTTCTTTCCTCTTGATAAATTGAGGGAAATGCCATAACACAATTAATATTACGCACACCGCAAAATAAGATAGCCATAAACTTAAACTGAGTACTGCTAAAGGATCCCATAATAAAATCATAAACAGGGTCAACACTAATAAATCGATTAAACTGCACTTGCGTTTCATGGATAAAATAACAACCGCAAATAACAGCATTAAAAAAGCACGCTGGGTAGGTAAAGAGAAGCCCGCTAAATAAGCATATAAAAATGCCCCCAGTAATGCGCTGAAATTAAGCAGTCGCCAGGAAAACCAGCCGAGGTATTTTTTGGCTAAAAAAGAGTGAATAAAGTAAGCGGCGCACAGATAGATGCAGGAAAAAAACAGGCTGATATGCAGACCTGAAATAGCAAACAGGTGAGCAATCCCCAGCTCTTTAATCAACGATTTTTGTAATGGATTGATTAATGATTTATCCGCAAAAGATAATGCTAAAATAGCCCCCTGATTGGTTAACGAGTTGGAAAGAGAGAGCACTTTCTCATATAAAGCGGCTCTTAAGGAAAAAGCTGAACTTTGCCGTTTAATATGTTGTTTGATGGTTGCCTGATAAGCAATATGCTCTGAATATTTCCATTTTTGCCGGTCAAAGCCTGCCGGATTAGCTCGCCCATAGACGGGTTTGAAAGACACTTTAAAAACGTGCTCTTCTCCTTCCTGCACTTTAATAGTCGGCGCATACCAGCGCATCTCCAATAAAGGCGAATAATTTAAGTGATGTCCATCAAGTTCGACTAATTTAGCACTAAAGTAGCCGCTATTTTTGTCACTGATTAATGATTTAATTTGTGCAACTATGATATGGTTTTGTCCGTCGACAGACGCTTGCAGTGATTGTGGATTTGAAAAAAAGGAAGTAGGGAGTATAGGGAAAGTAGTCAGCGTTCCGGTTAAGGTTAACTGCGCATAAAGCGAAATATAAACAGCAAAAAAAGGGATAACCGCCAAAAGACGTAAACGCGGTATAAAAAGAAAAAAAATAAAGATAACACTAGCGTATATGATTTCGTTATTATCTAATAATTTGTGCCAGAATAAGCTTGATATGAAAACCAAAATCGACAGCCATAATAATACACGCATTGTTTTTCCAATTCATTCACATAAACATTAATTATATGCCAAAAAAATTTCTTAAACGTTTTATACCAAAAACTGAAACATTGAAAGCTCATCCACACCTCAGGCATTTTGGTGAAACGCTTCACAACCCCAATTTATGGCATTTAAACCGCCGCAGTGCAGCTGGCGCTGTCGCCGTGGGTCTCTTTTGTGCGTGGATTCCTATTCCTTTTCAGATGCTTTTAGCTGCAACCGGCGCAATTTTATTTTCGGTTAACCTGCCTATCTCCGTTGCTCTGGTGTGGATTTCAAATCCGCTGACCATGGGGCCTTTCATTTATGGCGCCTACCGTTTAGGGGCTTTTCTCCTGCATCTGCCTGCGCAGCATTTTCACTTCGAACTATCATATTCCTGGTTAAGCGCCACCTTTACCACAATCGCTCCACCCTTATTCTTAGGCTCATTGCTGCTTGGTAGCGCCTGCGCATTTTTAGGATATTTATTGTTCCGTGTCTTTTGGCGTTTTGCTATCATAAAAAAGTGGCAGCGCAGAAATAAAAAATAACTTGCTGACATGCAGACCATCACGTTAATTCTGGCAGTATTTTAATTATTGGCTTTATGTCACGCACAAAATAGACAAAAATTCCTTTACAGGTCAAGAATCTAACACAGAGGCTCTATGAAACTTGAAGTTGATACCCATACCCATACCTATGCTAGCGGTCACGCTTACAGTACGTTATTAGAAAATGCCCAGCAGGCGAAAGAGAATGGTCTGAAGATGTTTTGTACCACAGACCACTCCGAATCTATGCCTGGTGCCCCCCACCACTGGTTTTTCAGTAATCAAAGAATATTACCGCGCTTTCTTTCCGGCGTAGCAATCATTCGCGGAGTGGAATCTAATATAATGAATGCGCGCGGGCAGATCGATATTCCGATACACGTGCAGCAAGATCTGGACTGGGTTATCGCAAGTTTCCATGAACATGTATTTAAACCCGGAAATACAAAAAAACATACCAGAGCACTGATAAATATCATTAAAAGCGGGCAGGTAGATGCAATCGGGCATTTGGGTAATCCTAATTTTGATTTCGACTTTCACGCCGTGATTGGATACGCCAAAGAGTACAATGTGGCCATTGAAATTAATAACACGTCACTTAAAGGAACTAGCCGTGCCGGCAGTGTCGATCGCTGCTATCAAATTGCCACCGTTGCAAAGGAACTAGGCGCGTTTATAACAACGGGAAGCGATGCCCATTTTTGCCAGGAAGTAGGTAAACTGGAGTCGGTCAGTAAGTTGTTAGATAAAGTTGAAATGCCGTCGCAACAAGTGATCACTCACACTCCCCAGCAATTTTTAGATTTTCTGCGCCTGCGCGGTAAACCCGCTATAAGCGAATACGCTGCGCTTTTATAAAAAAGATAACTTCTATAACAAAAAAGTTAACCATGCCCTTCTGCCATGGTTAACTTTTCTATGCACTCAGCCTGTTTCTATTTTTATTTCCCCACCCTCTATTGTTTTTTTAAATTCCAACAAGATAACAAAGTGATAAGTCTATCAGATGATTTGATTAAAGTTGGACAACTCCGCCATCGTTAACTAGCTTTAGATCTAAAAGAAAGTGATAAAAAATTCAACTACGACTGCTAATAGCGTATGCCAATGGCTATTAATGGGCATTTGGACAGCTTAATGACAAAACAATTCTTGCCCTTATCCAGGCCCCCATTGAACGAAGATGATATCGCGGCAGTTGTCGAGGTTTTACGATCTGGATGGATAACAACCGGCCCCAAAAATACGGAACTGGAAAAACAAATTTGCCGATTAACCGGTGCAAAATATGCGGTGGCGTTAAGCAGTGCAACCGCAGCCATGCATTTAACCCTAATTGCCTTGGGTATCGGCCCGGGAGATGAGGTGATCACGCCGTCACTCACTTGGGTTTCAACCGTCAATATGATTACATTAATGGGGGCAACACCGATATTTGTAGATGTCGATGGCGATACTTTGATGACCAGTGCGGCCTTGATCGCCCCTTTGATTTCGAATAAAACAAAACTGATTATCCCGGTTCATTACGCTGGCGCACCGGTGGACCTTGATGCTATCTATGCGTTGGGGAAATTGCATGGTATTGCGATTATTGAAGATGCCGCCCACGCCATCGGTTGTGAATACAAGGGACGCAGTATTGGTCAAACGGGTACCTGCCTTTTTTCACTGCATGCGATCAAAAATATCACCACGGCCGAAGGCGGAGTAGTTACCACGCAAGATGCGCAGCTTGCTGATCGTATCCGCCGTTTGCGATTTCACGGTTTAGCTGTTGATGCCTTTGACCGTGAAACACAGGGACGCTCTCCTCAAGCGGAAGTGATTGAGCCCGGATATAAATACAATTTACCGGATATCTGTGCGGTCTTAGCTTTAGGGCAATTACAACGCTTAGATGAAATCACCCAAAAACGCACCCAATTAGCACGTTTATATGAACAGTTATTAGCCCCGATTCCAGGCATAAAAACTCTCAGACTGCCAGACTATACGCACAAACATTGTTGGCACTTACTGATTATCCGGGTAGATCCGAATATTTGCGGAATAGATCGTGAGCAGTTGATTTTTGAATTAAAAAAACAGGGTATTGGTGCAGGAATTCATTTTAAAGCCGTCCACCTGCAAAAATACTACCGTGAAAATTATCGCTTTCCGAAGCATACCCATCGATATCCATTAAAAAATACCGAGCACAACAGCCAGCAGATTTGTTCATTGCCTTTATTTCCCGACATGAGCGAAAACGACGTAATTCGTGTTACCAGCACATTGGCAAAAATCGTTGGAGATAGCAATAATGAAGCATAAACAAGAGATTAATTTTGTGTCTATGGTTATCCCGGTTTACAACGAAGAAGCGAGTTTACCTGAGCTGCTTAGGCGCATTTGTGCAACCGCTGAGAGCATGGGGAAAATTTATGAAATAGTATTGATTGACGATGGCAGCCGAGATAGCAGTGCCGATCTTATTGAACAAGCCTGTAAAGCCCCGGACAGCCATGTCGTAGGCATTATTCTTAACCGTAATTACGGGCAGCACAACGCCATAATGGCCGGCTTTGAACATGCAAAAGGTGATTTGATTATTACCTTAGATGCAGATCTGCAGAACCCGCCGGAAGAGATCCCAAATTTAGTCGCAAAAGCGGAAGAAGGTTATGATTCAGTAGGGACGGTACGTATCAACCGTCGCGATAGTCTGTTACGACGTTACCCCTCGCGGATTATTAATAATATTATCAAACGCTCTACCGGCGTACAAATGAACGACTATGGCTGCATGCTTCGCGCCTATCGCAACCACGTTGTACGGGCGATGCTTGAATGCCACGAGCGCAGTACCTTTATTCCGATTTTAGCCAATGGATTCTCCCGTCACGTTGTCGAAATAGATGTAAAACATGATCAACGGGCGGAGGGTGAATCTAAATATGGTTTTATGAAACTAGTAAATCTAATGTTTGATTTATTGACCAGTATGACCACCGCCCCATTAAGGTTGTTGAGCATTATCGGTAGCATCATCGCAATCTTAGGTGTCATTTTGGGATTATTGTTACTAATGATACGCCTATTTTATGGGCACAGATGGGGCTTTAACGGAATATTCCCGTTATTTTCCATCTTATTTATTTTTTTAGGCGCTCAATTTGTCGGCCTGGGCGTGTTAGGAGAGTATATCGGACGTATTTACTCCGATGTCAGAGCGCGTCCCCGCTATTATGTGCAGGACGTAATAATTGGTGCGGCAAGCAAAGCGGCACGCAGCACAAAAGATGAAAAACAATAACCACCTTTAATAAAGATATCCCCCATACATTAAGGAATATGATGGAGTGCATTAAATGAAAGCAGTAGTTTTTGCCTACCACAATATTGGTTGTGCCGCATTACAAAGTGTTCTCGATGCTAATATTGAAGTATTAGCGGTGTTTACTCATATAGACGATAGCCGCGAAACTATTTTTTTTGAATCGGTGGCTAAATTAGCGGCGCATAATAATATCAGGGTCTATGCGCCGCAAGATGTCAATCATCCTTTATGGATAGAGCGTATTCGTCAGCTTCAGCCCGATATTATATTTTCTTTTTATTATCGGCATCTATTAAGCCGAGATATTCTCGATATCACGCCTGACAATGCATTCAATTTGCATGGTTCCTTATTGCCTGCATATCGTGGCCGCGCGCCCATCAACTGGGCATTAATAAACGGCGAGACTGAAACAGGATTGACCCTGCACTGCATGACTGAAAAAGCGGATGCAGGGGATATCGTTGTGCAACAAAAAATAACTATTTCAGCATCGGATACCGCGTTAACTTTGCATCAGAAAATGACCGAACTGACGTCTGCAATGCTGGATAATATCTTACCGGCAATTATTATCGGTCAGCATACTCTCTCTAAGCAGGATGAATCTCAGGCAACCTATTTTGGACGGCGCAGACCG
>JBATHQ010000749.1:0-3510 GCA_049667005.1 Psychromonas sp. | reverse complement strand
TTGCGATAGCCATGATTGGTTTACCGCCTTTATCCGGCTTTATTGGCAAAGCCTTATTGCTTAAAGCAACATTTGCCAGTTCGTGGATGGGGACAAGCTGGGCGCTTATTTTGATTAGCTCTTTTGTAACGCTGATTGCAATGTCGCGCGCTACCAGCTATCTATTTTGGAAACCAATCGGCGACGGCACCGAAACAGGTAAAGTGCATAACCTGGAGCTTATCCCGCTATACGTGATCGCATTGTTATTGCTTTGCCTGGTTGTTTTTGCCAACGACGTAGAAGGCTTTACCCAAACAGCTGCCCGGCAACTACATGAATTTCCACTGCCACAAATGCTTAACCTAAAAGGGAGTCAATAAATGTCTCGTTTATTTCCGATGCCTTATCACAGCTTGATGTTATTCACGGTTTGGGTACTGCTTAATGGTTTGAATGCTGGCGCTCTTTTACTCGCGGCTGTTTTTGCGATAGGCATACCGGTGCTGGTCGCGCCATTGTGTCCTAAAGAACCCGTTACCAATCAGCCGGGAAAAGTGATAATCTATTTTTTTCGCTTATTGGTTGATATCGTTAAGAGTAACTTTGATGTAGCGCTTCGAGTACTGCAAAGCAACAAAACTCTAAAGCCAGGTATGATTGCGTATCACCTTGAATTACAAGGCGATCTGCCCCTTACTATTTTGAGTAGCACCATCTCCTTAACACCGGGTACCGTCAGTGCTGATTTTTCTAAGAATAAGAGCATTTTGTACGTGCATGTTCTTCACCTTGACGATGAACAAGCAATTATTGATAACATTAAGAACCGTTATGAAAAACCGCTTAAGGAGATTTTCAAATGCTAGCGCTAAGTCTACAATTTGCCATGGTTTGTATCTGTGTTTCACTACTATTAAATGCCTGGCGCTTAGTCATAGGCCCGGAAACGACGGATCGCATATTGGCGGTTGACACCATGTACGTAAATTGTGTCGCACTCATTATTTTGTTCGGCATCTACACCCAAAGCGATGTTTACTTTGAGACGGCAGCGTTAATTGCCATGCTCGGTTTCATTAGTACGGCAGCATTTTGTAAGTTTTTGTTGCGCGGCGACATCATTGAATAGGCCATATAAATGTTAGAAATCATCTGTAGTATCTTACTTATTATTGGCGGTCTATTTATATTGCTCGGCTCGTATAGCATGGTTAAATTACCAGACTTCTATACGCGTTTGCACGGTCCAACGAAAGCCTCAACGCTGGGGGTTAGCTCAGTCATCATTGCTGCGATAGTCTTTTCAGCCCGCGATGGTAGCGTGTCACTTAAAGAACTCATTATTTCGTTATTTTTATTTATTACTGCGCCAGTGGCCGCGCATATGCTGGCCAAGGCAGCGTTGCACATTCAGGTCAAACAGCGTAAAGACAGCGTAAACGACGAACTATTTGAGCAGGCCAAAAAGCAAAAAGACCAGATTGATAAGTAAATACTGTCAACTTATCTAATCTGCGTAATCATTATGTTGCGACACAGGTAATATTTAGCTGACGACACTGCCGGTTACGGTCTCATCGCCTCGACCACCATTACCGACTGGATTGTGCCTGCTTTAATAGTGCACAGCCAGCCACACCGTTTCAACCTCAGGATCTGTCCAACTGACTTTATGTTTTTGCAAAGCGGGTATCTCAATATAATCTCCCGCTTGCAAATGCACCTGCTCCTGATCAGCAAATAACAGTATTGCCTGCCCCTGTAATACCATAACCCATTCATTTCGCGGCTGTTCATACCAGCCTGATGCCGGTGAGCTATGCCCTTTTGATACTATCCTCTCGATTTGAACCGTATTATTCCGGACAATATTTTCAAACAGCTCTGCGGGTAGCTGTTTGGGGATATTGGCAAATATATTCGTCATAAAGTCTATTCCTTATAGCGATTTTGCCCTGGCGGCATAAACATCCCCGTGCGGCAAAAATTCAAGCTGATTGGTTAAACATGCCAGTTTATCGCGCGGATCATGGCTGACAA
Source organism: Psychromonas sp. (assembly GCA_049667005.1). Classification (GTDB taxonomy): domain Bacteria; phylum Pseudomonadota; class Gammaproteobacteria; order Enterobacterales; family Psychromonadaceae; genus Psychromonas. Next base: position 1,488 of record JBATHQ010000749.1, on the reverse strand, counting down.
AAAGGATATGGGTCGCACTGTTGGCCGCAATATAATCAATCAACGCCAGTACTTTCTCGCGGTTATGGTTATCCAAGCCCTGGCAGGGTTCATCGAGAATAAGGATCAACGGCAATTTCACCACCGCTCGGGCAATTAAAGCCAAGCGTTGTTCGCCGTAGGATAATTCATTGAATGATACGTGCTCTTGATCTGCCAGCCCTAATAATACTAACCATTGTCTGGCTATCTCTATTTGACTCTGTTTCGGACTATCATATAGACCAATGCTGTCAAAAAAACCGGAGAGAACGGTTTGTAGCAGATTAGTTGATACACGATAATCGCGATGCAGTTGCGCACCCACTACTCCATAATGCCGTTTTATATCCCAGATAGATTCGCCAGAGCCGCGTTTAACCCCGAAAAGGGTGATATCCTGCCCGTAAGCTTTAGTACTGTCACCTGAGATCATCGCTAATAATGTCGATTTACCGGAGCCGTTCGGTCCGATAATCTGCCAATGCTCGCCTTGATTAAACTGCCAGTTAAGATCTTTAAATACCCGGTTTTCTGCAAAAGAAACTGACACATTGACAAGGTCTACAAGCGGCAACTGTTTATCGATATGCTCATAGCTTATGCAATCAGGCAGATGATGGGGTAATGTGTAATGAGACTGGGTTAAGGTTTTCCATTGCGGCGAGTCAATGATTTCATCCCGGTTACCGGAAAGTACTATTTCCCCCTCTTTAAGATAAACTAACTTTTTGATTTCAGTGGGTAAACTGCTGTGATAAAAATCAAATAATATAATACTAAGCCCCTCTGAAATAAGCTGATTGAGGACCTTAGTCAAATGCGCCTGCGAACCGATATCTAAGCCGGCATAGGGCTCATCTAAAATTAACAGTTGCGGTTTGCACAATATAGCTCTGGCCATCAGCACCTTGCGCGTTTCCCCCGTCGATAATATTTTAAAGGGCTTTTCAAGTAGATTTTCGATCGAAAGCAGGCTAATAATTCGCTCAAAATCATCCGTTAGCGCAGTATCGTCGCCCTCATTCTGACAGATCACCTGCCGGGCGGTGCGTCCCCAGTCCACTCCGCCTTCGACGTATTCGCTGTCGTCATGAAGACGATCATATTCAAGTGTGGCAGATTCAAGTTCGAAACTTAAACTGCTGTGTTTTTCAGTTAACCGCACACTGCCCGAATAATCTTTTATGCTGCCCAGTAAAATCTGCGCTAATAACGATTTACCGCTGGCATTATCCCCCACCACTAACAGTGACTCTCCCTTATTCAGGGTTAACTGTTCGATATTTAATGTCAGGTTTTTATTCGATTGTTTATGGTTAAACTGATAAGAAAGGTTTGAAATAGTTAGCATAAAATCTCGCGGTAAAAGTGTGTTAAAGGACCATTGTACTGTCTAATACGCATAAAGTGACAAAATATCATACTGATAATAGAAAACGCTGCACAGAGCATAATCAGCATATCGGT
>JBATHQ010000748.1:0-2656 GCA_049667005.1 Psychromonas sp. | reverse complement strand
GCTGGGTTACGGCGCTGGGTGCAATGCTGATCCCTTCGTCGGCGATGCCGTGATCTCCGGCAAATAAAATGGCGGTGGGCTGTCTAATGTCGATCTGCGTAAGCAGTTGACCCGCATTGATACTTTGAATAAGCGCTAGTTGGTGGGCGACATCCTCTAACTGTCCGAGAGCGCCAAGGGGTTTGGTTTTTTGATCAATACGCTGTTGAATTTGTGCGGAATATCTTTCTGATAACATCTGTGGTACCTGTATTATTATACGAAACGCTCATGTTGCTTGTGCAGGAGGGCACAGCAATTAATGCTGTATTAAGTAAAAAAGAAAATTTTTTGGTGCGAAAATGTCAGGAAGGCGGTGGCCTTACAATGCCATTAATCATCTTTCACAACGCTAAGGTTAACAATTCCAATCTGCTTATTTAGCTGCAACTGACGCCCAATCTATATCTTCTGCATCAATCCGCTCATTGGCAATGTAATGCAGATAATCGCCGCTGTTTATTAAGGTTTCCGAATCCGGATTCAGCTGCATACCGTCACCGTTTTTATAATGACTTAAACCAATCAAAATCAGTGCATATTTATGTTTTAAATTATTGAATAACAAACCAAACTGTACCGCTTTTTCCAGTGTAGGGGTTTGCAGGCAATACAAGGTCGCCCCATTTAAGGTGGATAGTAACTGCTGGGTGACCTGGCTGGATCCAGGATCCTGCATGCTGCGCACCATCATCTGTGCACTGCTGTCAATACTGCATTCAATCTGCGGACAATGCATCTTTAATAACTGCGCTTTGGTTTTATCAAAAAAGTGCACGGATATATTGGCATCCTGGCTGGCATAGGTGGCAATACTCAGGGCAACGGATAAAGATTCATCATCGGATTTTCCGTCAATGATAATTCGTTTGGCTTTGCTTAAGGCGATACGGTGCAGCTCTTTGGTATCGGAAAAAGCACGTACGCGGATAAAAGAAACATCGATATTATCCGGAAATGGATTGACCATATCATCGGTCACGCAGAGCAATATCTGGCGCTTATGACGTTTTTTATCCCCTAAGATCAGGTCTATTATCTGCTCAGTTGAATATTGATCCCAGCCCAACAATAAGATGTGATCCTGATAATGGGAGAAGTCATTCGTACCGTTCATATTTTTTCTCGCTATGTCTATAAATAGTTGGGTTACTTTACCGATAAAAGAAGCAAAAACGATTAGCCCGGAGGGGATCTGCCACAACGAGACAATGAGTTTGCCGGCTTCAGAGGTCGGGCTGAAGTCACCAAAGCCGACCGTTGATATCACCACCATGTTGTAATATAAAAACTGCAGCGGCTGCCGGGTTAACTCGGTCTCTTGTGCCATGCTGAACAGCAGGTAGGTAATACAGGTTTGTGCGACCAGCAGAAACAACATGGCTGGCCATGTCAGGTGTTGAGATAAGCGGCGGAAAAGTTTTTTTATACGTTTTGTCTGCAGCATATGCATATAACCAAATCCTTGCGGGTTAATCAGCTTGAGAGAGAAAGAAACGATATGCCAGATTATTGGTTTCATCCTTGTAACTGTAACCGAGCGCATCTAAATAGGTAGTGAACCCGTCAACCTGGTTATCATTAAGTTCAAAACCGGCTAATACTTGCCCGTAAGCCGCGCCATGGTTGCGGTAATGGAAGAGCGTAATATTCGCGTGGGTGCCGAGAATATTTAAGAATTTAATCAATGCATTCGGGTGTTCCGGAAAGGCAAAGCTGTATAAGCGTTCTTTTAAATTATTGATAGGTGCGCCGCCCACCATATAACGCACGTGTAGCTTAGCCATCTCATCGTGACTCAAATCTGCGACCGAGTATCCTGCTGTGGTTAATTTTCCGATCAACAACTTGAGTTCATCCGCGCCTTGCGGTGTTCTCACACCGACAAAGATATTGGCTTCTTTACGCGAGTTAAAGCGGTAATTAAATTCGGTGATTGCGCGGCCATCTAATTCATGACAGAAATTAAAGAATGCGCCCTGTTTTTCAGGGATGGTAACCGCAAGGATACTCTCTTTCTGTTCGCCTAATTCACAGCGTTCTGAGACATAACGAAGACTGTGGAAGTTAACATTAGCACCGCTTAAAATGGCGGCTAAACGCTCATTCTTCAGATCATGCTGGTGGCAATATTTTTTCAAACCTGCCAGGGAAAGAGCACCTGCAGGCTCTGAAATGGCGCGGGTATCTTCAAAGATATCTTTAATGGCTGCGCAAATCTCGTCACTATTGACCGTGATCACTTCATCAATATACTGCTGGCATAAGCGGAATGTTTCAGAGCCGATCGTTTTTACTGCAACACCATCGGCAAATAATCCGACTTTTTCCAGGCCGACCGGATGGCCGGCTTCGAGCGCAGCTTTTAAACAGGCGGCATCTTCAGGCTCTACCGCGATAATTTTTATCTCCGGCAACAACTGTTTGATGTATACCGCGATACCAGCGGCTAGTCCGCCGCCGCCGACCGGTACAAATATTTTATCCAGGTGCGCATCCTGCTGCAGTAACTCTTTGGCAATCGTACCCTGCCCGGCGATCACATCAGGATCATCAAAGGGAGGAATGATCGTATAACCATGGGTTTTGGCTAACTGCTGACAGTGCTGATTGGCGC
>JBATHQ010000747.1:0-1861 GCA_049667005.1 Psychromonas sp. | reverse complement strand
TATTTTATTTTTTCATTTAGGTTTAAGGTTTCACAGGTTAGCACTATAACGAATAAGGATAGGTCGTGTGCGCAACCCGAACCACGACTTAATCCTATTGTTGGACAAGCCCGGACGTTTATCTCTGCTATTTATAGTAAATATTTAAATCGGGGAACGAGGTGCTTGGGTTCGTTGTTGGCGAGGGATTTAGTGTTACCAAAGCCGCAAAGCGGCTTCGTTCATCAAATAAGAATAGGTGTAATACTCAATTTTTTAACTTACAAGGAAAGTGATAGATGGCAGATGTAATAATCATTATTGGAGTTTTGATCTTAATCGTTGGTGGAATATTTTTCCTTATCGAAACATTCAAAGAAAGTATTCTTTGGGGAATAGGATGTCTTATTATAAGTCCTATTTCCTTCATATTTGCAATTCTTCACTGGGATGTGTCGAAAAAGCCAGTACTAATTCAGTTAACTGGTTTGGGTGTTATGTTCCTCGGTGTTTTTCTTGGTGGTAACCTGTAATTTCCAGCTATCAATCCATTCAACAGAGCAAAATACAGTTGGCTATTTTTGTTCCTCAAATTTTAGCCAACAATATTTTGCCTGTTAGCCTGTTAGTTAATAGGGGGCGTTGCCGAAATGGAGTTTACATGAGACTACTACTAATCATATCGATGTTTGCAGTACCCGTATTCGCATCAAAATTTGATGTAGATACTTACTCGACCTCGAAAGAATTTGCTCAGGTTACACATGTTATCGCTACTCAGACAACAAGCGGTAGTTGGTGCTTTGATACTTCGGTTCGACACAATGACCAAGGCTGGGAACATTACGCTGATGGTTGGGAAGTGATAGATTTTGAGGGTAATCAACTTGGATACCGTAAACTTGCTCACCCACACGATAATGAGCAACCATTTACACGTCGTCAGTGTAATATCAAAATACCATCAGGAATATCTAAGGTAATAGTACGAGCCAAATGTAATAAACATGGTTTTGGTGGTAAGCCGTTCATCGTTGACCTAAAGACTAATTAAGATGGTGTTATATTTGATTGGGCATGTGTTAATCAAGTGATTTTCACCTAACAGCTGGTTTTGCTCCTTCTCACTTATTTTAACCAACTATTATTTGCCTCTTGGTGAGGCGTTGGTTCAGCAAAAGCATCATAGGGACACCTTTTATGAAAAAGATTTTTATAACCCTGATTACCCTTTTTGTCAGTAGCGCTCTTTTTGCAGGTGAGCCTGTCAGTAAAAGTTACCTTGGTTCGATAGCTATAGGTGGTATCGACACAACAGCCTATCACCTGTTAAAGGTACAAAAAGAACATAAGGAAATTGTGGGAAACAGTAAATTTACGGTCGAATGGAAAGATGCGAAATGGCATTTCGCTTCGCAGCAGTCCGCCGATAAGTTTGCCTCAGATCCCGAACGCTATCAACCTCAATACAACGGCTTTTGTTCAAATGCCTTAAGCCTCGGAGAAGGGCTGATCAAAACCGATGGTACTATCTGGGAGTTCTTCGATGACGGATTGCATCTGTTCTATGCCGAAAGAGGCAGGCAACGCTGGCTAAAAGGTGATTGGAAAACCTACAAGCAGGAAGCCGACAAGGCCTGGGCAGTGCTCAGTAAGCAATGATGGTATCTTAAGTTATAAAAAATTTGAATGATTGGTGTCAGCGTTAAAGATTTTTTCCCGCTAACTTTATATTGAGGCATTGAAGGCAGTTCGGCGTTATGACGCATTGATTATGGCGTGATTAATTTTTAAATTTATACTGTACCTCTTGATTTATAACAAAAAGTGACCTTTCAACTTGCTGATTTCTGCATCTTGAAGTAGTTTGGGTATAAAAGGG
>JBATHQ010000746.1:0-2276 GCA_049667005.1 Psychromonas sp. | reverse complement strand
ACTTGTTTTTCTGAAATGGGAAATAAAGTTACCTGTGTTGATATCGATTCAAAAAAAATTGAAAAACTAAACAAAGGAATTATTCCTATTTACGAACCTGGTTTAGAAGCCATGGTACTAAAAAACGTTGCTAGTAAAAATTTATTTTTCACAACAGATTTGGCTAAAGCTATTGAACCTGCAGAAATTGTGTTTATTGCAGTAGGAACCCCTATGGGAGATGATGGTTCAGCCGATTTACAATATGTGTTGGCAGTGGCAAAATCTATCGGGCAAGCAATGCAAAAAAGATTAATTGTTGTAGATAAATCTACCGTTCCAATTGGTACTGCAGATAAGGTAAAAGCAACCATTCAAAAAGAATTAGATGTTAGAGGCGTATCTTTAGAATTTGATGTAGTTTCCAATCCAGAATTTTTAAAAGAAGGAGCAGCAATCAGTGATTTTATGAAACCAGACAGGGTAGTCATTGGTGCTGAAAGCAGTTATGCGGTAGATAAAATGAAGCAATTGTATGCGCCTTTTTGTATGTCGCACGATCGATTTATTGCCATGGATGTTCGTTCTGCCGAAATGACCAAATATGCTGCAAATGCGATGTTAGCTACCAAAATTTCTTTTATGAATGAAATTGCCAATATTTGCGAAAAAGTGGGTGCTGATGCCAATCAAGTTAGAATTGGAATTGGTTCCGATGCACGTATTGGATATAGCTTTATTTATCCAGGTGCAGGGTATGGCGGTTCTTGCTTTCCAAAAGATGTAAAAGCTTTAAAAAAGATTGCAGAAGAATACAATTATAAGGCGAAAATTATTACTTCGGTAGAAGAAGTGAATGATGCTCAAAAATTGGTAATAGCCAATAAAATTATACATAAGTTTGGTAAAGATTTAACAGGACTTACTTTTGGTGTTTGGGGATTGGCATTTAAGCCTGGAACAGATGATATGCGTGAAGCACCAGCAATTTATATCATTAAAGAATTGGTAAAAAGAGGTGCTAAAGTAAATGCTTATGATCCAAAAGCAATGGTTGAAGCTAAAGAATGTTATTTAAAAGGAGTAGAGGTTACGTATGTAAATTCTAAGTACGAAGCATTAAAAGATGCGGATGCCATGATATTATTGACAGAATGGAAAGAATTTCGTTCACCGGATTTTGAAGAAATTAAAACCTTATTAAAAGCACCAATTATTTTTGATGGTAGAAACCAATACAATGTATTTAACCTAGAAGAAAAAGGATTTGAGTATTATCAGATAGGTAAACACTAAGACGAAGACTTAGACTCAAACTAAGAGCCTGCACTGAGCCTTTCAACAAGCTCAATACAGGCTTAGTCGAAGTGTCATCCTCAGCTCGACTGGAGATCTGTTTCAAAAAAGTTCAGAGTGAAGAGTGATGAGTGAAGAGTGAAGAGAAAAACTCAAACCTTGACTAAAACCCAAACCCAGACTAAAAAAAGAACTTATCAAAAGTCAGTGTCAGAGTCAACGTCTAGGTCAGGGTCAAAGTAAAAAAAACTCAAACCCAAACCCAGATTAAAAAAAGTTAGTGTTAGGATTAAAGAAAAAGATTAAACTATGAGAAATTTTAAAAAATATGATATTTGGATAGATGCAATGGTAGTAGTAGATAAAATTTATGATGCTATTGATGAATTTCCGAAAAATGAACAGTATTCCTTAACTTCTCAAATTTCTAGAGCGGCGGTTTCTATTCCTTCAAATATTGCAGAAGGATGTGGTAGGAATTCAGGAAAAGATTTCGCGAGATTTTTGGAATTTAGTCTTGGTTCAGCCTATGAACTTGAAACTCAATTAATAATTGCAGAAAAGAGAAAATATATAAAAAAGTGCGAATCAGATACTATTATAGAACAATTAATAAGTTTACAAAAAAGAATAAGTGGATTAAGAAATAGCATTGTGAAATAAGATTACTAAAACTCAAACCCAGACTCAAACTAAAAAAAGTCAAAGTCTAGGGCTAGGTCAGCGTCAGAGTCAAGGTTTAGGTCAGCGTCAAAGTCAAGGTTTAGGTCAGCGTCAAAGTCAAGGTCTAGGTCAGCGTCAAAGCAAAAAAAAACTCAAACCCAAACCCAGACTTAAAAATAGAATATTACAATAGTCAGAGTCTAAGTCTAGGTCAGGGTCAAAGTCTAGGTCAGCGTCAAAGCAAAAAAAAAACTCAAACCCAAACCCAGATTTAAAAATAGAATATTTCAATAGTCAGAGTCCAAGTCTAGGTCAGGGTCAAACTTTAGGTCAGCGTC
>JBATHQ010000745.1:0-3855 GCA_049667005.1 Psychromonas sp. | reverse complement strand
AGGTTGCTCCGCCCTTTGATCCATCGGGCACAACGGCATTAGTCGGAGCGACTATGATGTTTGAACTGCTCTGTATAGCGGCACAGTCACTGCATCAGCGTTCGTCAGGAGGCTAATATGTTCGACTTTAGTGTTGTTTTAGACCATAGCGGCTCATTGCTGAATGGACTGTGGATGACAGCGTGGATATCTATCATCTCGATTGCGATTGGTTTTATTCTCGGGGTTATTTTGTGCTTGGGGCGACTCTCTTCCCATCCGCTTATTCAATATCTCTGCAGGTTCTACATCAGTGCGGTGAGGGGAACGCCGCTACTAGTGCAGCTAGCTATCGTCTTTTATTTTCTGCCTATCTGGGGGATTAATATACCGTCAATTGCAGCAGCCATTATTGCGCTATCGATGAATACGGCGGCATTCCAGGCAGAGATATTACGGGGTGGCTTTCAGGCCATCCCGCACGGACAGAAAGAGGCCGCTTGGAATTTTGGCTATAGTCCATTTCAATGCCTGCGTTATATCGAGCTTCCACAGGTGGTAAGACATACACTGCCCTCATTAACTAATGAGACTATCGATATCATTAAAAACTCTGCGCTTATCTCCACTATTGCAGTGACCGATTTGATGCGCATCACACAAACTTATTCATCGACAACCTATCGGCCGATTGAATTTTTTGTTTCTGCCGGAGTGCTATATCTGCTTCTGACCTCCTGCATCACTCTGTTGGGACGATATATTGAATCCCGCTTAGCCACGCATTAGGAGATATCAAGATGGATATGAGTCTTTATATTACTTACTGGCCGATTTTACAGAAGGGACTTTTTTACACCCTTTATGTTTGCTCAATAAGTATATTAATTTCACTTGCAGGTGGTTTATTGCTGTATAGGATAAATCAGATTGGTCTTCGTGTTACAACGCTTATTTATACAGTTTACCTGACTCTGTTTCGTGGTACACCGCTGTTAGTACAAGTCTATTTAGTTTATTACGGCGGCCCGTTTATAGGGCTGGATCTTTCCGCTGAACAAGTGGGTATTACCGGTCTTGGCCTGTATGGTGCGGCCTATTTTGCAGAAATATACCGTTCTGGGTTTGCAAGCGTCCCTAAAGGTCATTTAGAAGCAGCCTATGACCTTGGTTATTCGCGTCGACAAATTCTGGTGCATATCCAGCTGCCACAGATGCTGGGCTTGATCATTCCCCCTGGAATTAATCAAACTATTATTCTAATTAAAGAATCTGCGATTCTTTCTATTATCACCGTTCCCGAGATCACCACCGCGGCCATCACTATGGGAACACAGACTTTTACTGTTGTTGAGCCCTATCTGTTTTTGGCCGTCGCCTACTGGGTTATCACATTCGCGGTTGCAAAAATGGGTTCTTGGTGTGAAAACCGAGCCACTATTCATTTGCTTCGCAGTTAATTTAAGAATTCAGGAGAAGATATGAAAACCTCAGCTCATAAAGCAATCAAGCTAATTAATTTAAAAAAACATTTTGGCGATAACGAAGTACTGAAGGGGATTAATCTCGAGATTAATTATGGCGAGGTGGTCTGCATTATCGGCGGCTCAGGCTCGGGGAAAAGTACCATGCTGCGCTGTATGAACTTTCTTGAGCAGTATGATGGAGGCGAGGTACAGATCAACGGACGATTATTAGGTTATGGATCTGATGCCCAGGGTAATTTACAACTGGCACCCAGTCAATTTGTGCAAAAAGATCTGGCAGAAGTGTGCATGGTTTTCCAGCAATTTAACCTGTGGCCCCATATGAGCGTGATTGAGAATGTGATGTCACCTCTGCTGCGAGTGCAGCGTCTAAGTAAAAAAGAGGCACGTGAACGGGCAATGCAGGTACTGGAAAAGGTGGATATGGCGCATAAGTGCGATGCCTACCCCTTACAGTTATCCGGAGGGCAGCAACAGCGTGTTGCCATTGCCCGATCTTTGGGAACCAATCCTAAAATTATGTTATTTGATGAACCTACCTCGGCACTTGATCCTGAATTGGTCGGAGAGGTACTGAAAGTCATGAAGTCGCTCGCTCAGGAAGGGATGACAATGGTGATTGTCACCCACGAGATGGGCTTTGCTGCACAGGTTTCAGATAAGGTGGTGTTTCTTGCCAATGGTCTTATTGAAGAGCAAGGCGATCCAAAAACACTGTTTAGCCAACCCAAATCTCAGAATTTAAAGAACTTTTTAAGTACGTGGACTGAGCGCAATAGCGGTGTCGTGTAACATCTGGCAGCCTGTTTCAAACCATCTGCAATAAGGTTCTCCTTATAAGGACACACTTAGTGTGCCCTTTTTGCCCTGCAAAACCTGCCCCCTTCTGCCGCCACCAAGCCGGTTAATACCAATTCCGTTAATTAAGTGACCTATTTAGGCATAGGCAAAACGGGTGGTGGCAAGAGATTTATTGCAGTAAGTTTTTCTAATTATAAAATAAATAACACAGTTATCATAAGGAACAAGAAACCGTTCCACTACCAGAGCGAAACCAGCACCATTTTGAATCAGTTCCCCTCAAAATATCTGACAATTTATATGCGATCACTTAGCAACTCATTAGCTCTTTATTATGATGCTGAGTAACTGTCGAGTTTAAACTTCAGTGTTTTTTTAAACGGATAAAATTTAAGAATTTCATCAAAGATAATGACGCCAAATACCATGATCAAGGGCGCGTTTAAATAGATCAAAAGCGTGCAGATCGGTAGCGAGATCAACCAAAGTGTGATGATGTTTATCCGCACAATCAGGTAACTATCCCCCATCGCTCTGATCATATTTCCACAGAACATATTATTGGTCCGGAAAATCGGAATGAAAATGTAAGCGGGGGCAATGATCGCCAATGCGGTAATGGTTTCAGCTGATAAGTTGCTATACATATAAGGAATGGAATGGCTGAAAAGGTAGAAGCCGAGCACCATTAACAGCGACATAAGCGTGGCAATCAATTTGGACTGCAAAACAAACGCCGGGATCGCTTTCAGATCGCCTTTACCGATAAGCTGACTAACGATAATCGTGCTCGACTGTGCCCATGAGTTGACAAACAGCGAACCGATTTTTATCCACGGCAAGATCAACGTGATTGCAGCAAAAGAGGAAACCGGAAGCTGTACAAACAGTACTTGGAAGATCATTTGTCCGGTTAGCAAAACAATAAAGTTTGCCACGATCGGTATGACCTCCGCCAGATGCGCTTGCACGGAAGCCATATCGACAACGCTAAAACCGGCAACAAACCCCTGAATTTTTTCCTGATTAAAGCGGTAAGCCAAGTAAACAAAGCGCAGCCCAACCGCCGCCACACTACCCCATGCCGCGCCAGCCAAACCCATTGCCGGTGCGCCCCACAAGCCATAAATGAGTATCGCACTGCATAATACGTTAAATGGAATTTCCAACAAAAAACCATAAAGTGGAATGCGGGTCTTCTTACAGGCATTAAAATATACCACGATCACTTGCGAAATGGATGAGAAAAACAATAGGTATAAAGAGATGTTAACGTAGCTAATCGCCTGTATGGCAACGGCGTCATTGTGGGTGATCATCTCGACAAGCGGTTCGGCACCAAAAAACAGCACCAGCAGTGCGACAACAGAAAAACCAATATTAGCGACCCACCCGGAGGCAACCTCTAAACCAACTTTTTGAATGCTTCCCGCTCCGACGGCACGCGATAAAACCAGCTGTGTGCCATTGGCAATAGCGAATTGAACGCCGATAACAAAGGCTACGATCGCACCCGCAACACCGAAGGCCGCTACGGATACGTCGCCCAATGAAGCAACCAGTAAAAGATCAATAATCGTGGCCGATT
>JBATHQ010000744.1:0-1516 GCA_049667005.1 Psychromonas sp. | reverse complement strand
TTATTACCTAATGTTTTGAAAAAATGGATCAGGGTATTCTCAGTTTGTGCTGGACAGTCCGTTTTATTAGGGCATATCAAGTGGTCTGATTCCCAGATTAAATGCGTACCACAACTAGGGCATTCCTGGGGTAACTGAGGCTCAACTGCTTTAATCACTTTCTCAATTTTTGGAATAACCAGCCCGCTTCTAACAAGCTGAACGATTGCACCGGGGCCAACACCATTCGTTTTAACCATATTGTAATGATGTACAGTCGCTCGACTAATTGTTGCGCCACTTAGCTTGGTAGGCTCTAACTCGGCGACTGGCGTGATGCGTCCAGTTCTTGATGTTTGCGGAGTTACATTTAACACTTTGACTTCAGCTGATTCCGCATTGACTTTGAAGGCAATCTGCCATCTATGATGGTGACGAGTAGCCCCCATATGCTCCTTTAGAGTTTCATCTGTTACTTCTAAAACAACCCCATCAATATCATAATCTACAGCAGACCAAATCTTCTCAACAATTGATTCAAAATCGACTAAAACTTCGCTGTAATGGCCAACCCAGTTTTCAAGTAATGAGAAAGGAAAAAACACACAAGCGCCTTCATCGATTGCCTTTTGAATTGATTCATCAATCTTCTTTTCTGCAATAATAGCAGCCTGAATATTTCTTGAGTTTTCAAATTTCTGACTAAGCTCCGTATCAAAATAGCTTTTGCTAATCACTATTTCTCCAGGTCCTAATCCTCTTTCCCCGCCATTAGCGACTTGTAATCCTTTATTAAAAGCTCTCGTTATGTCTTGACCTCTGACGCCATCACCACGAGTATATAAAGCCAAGCCGTCATCATAAGCTGCATAACCATCTAATTTTGGCGTCACTCTAATAATGATTTCCGACTCGTCAACACCCACTTCATTAGCCGCATTCAGTAACCTGTCAATCCATTTTTTAATTTCATCAAAGGAATAGGCTTTATCTGTCGATAGCATCTTTTTTGGCAAAGGAACTGTCTTGCTATCGGCTAATACTTCAGGCTCAACCGTTAATACGTAAGGATGATCGGGATTATCAGTACTGAACTCACTTAGGAAAGCATCGTAGGTTGAATCATTAATCATTTGCTCAGCTGAACGGTAAAACGCATTGGTTACCTTTAAAACATCAAGCTGTTCATTTGCATTAAGAGATGAGAAATCAACACTTTTATCACAGACTTCAATTAGCTTAGAGATTGATATATCCACCGCTAATTTATTAAATACTTCTTCCTGACTTTTACTTAACGTGATCATTTTTATATTTTTTTCCTAATGTAACGCGATGATATTTAGCTATTATATTGTATACCCATATCCATACCATATTTTATATGCTTATGTAGATAACTCAGGGTAAGCGTAACAACTTATTTTTTTTAGCTATTCTTTGTCTAAAAGTTAATATTTGACTTCTTTTGGGGCGTAGAGCTAATTGAACGGCAGTTCAGGTTTATGATCGGGCAGAACTCTGTAAGCCCTTTTTT
>JBATHQ010000743.1:0-4272 GCA_049667005.1 Psychromonas sp. | reverse complement strand
GCGCATTGCTTCTACCGCTGCACCATCAGCGGTATTTTTATCACCTCGACCTAGCCATTTAAAGCCGGCTAATGCGGCTGCTTCTGTTACTCGAGAAAATTCTATTGCCAGTTCGCGTCTCATTTATTGAGCTCCTACTTTATATTATTTTTGCTAATTTCGGAGCTAACTATCAAAAAGCTGCTCACAATGTATGTTTTTAGTTACTTACCAGAGTTTTTACTGCCTGTTCAAATTTATCCATGGCTTGTTCTAATAATTGATTGCTGATGTTAAGCGCAGGTGCTAAACGAATAACACTGGCACCTGCCATAAGTACGAATAAACCTTGCTCCATACATGCCTGCAGTAAATCTTTAGCGCGACCCTGATACTGTTCATTTAACACAGCGCCTAACAGTAACCCGCTACCACGGACTTCTGTAAAGAGATGATATTTCTGATTGATTTTTTCCAGCGCCTGACGTATTAAACACCCTTTTTCTTTTACACCGTCCAGCATAGATTTATTATTAATCAGATCAAAAGCTTTGCAGGCAACCGCACAGGCAAGCGGATTACCGCCAAAGGTTGTTCCGTGCGTGCCTACCGTTAAACTGCTGGCAAATTTACTTAGGGTTAACATTGCGGAAATAGGGAAACCAGCACCTAATGCTTTTGCAGAGGTCAAAGCATCTGGGATGATGCCTAAGTCCATATAAGCAAATAATGAGCCGGTACGTCCCATGCCTGTCTGCACTTCATCTAAAATCATCATGGCGTTATATTTATCGCAAAGTTTACGGACGCCCTGAATAAATTCTTTATCTACAGGTAAGACGCCGCCTTCACCCTGCAGAGGCTCAAGTATAACCGCACAGGTCTTATTCGACATGGCTTTTTCCAATGCATTCAAATCATTGTAATCAAGGTGCGTTATATCGGCAGGTTTTGGCCCAAACCCATCGGAGTAGGGCGCATGACCACCGGCACTGACAGTGAAAAAAGTACGCCCATGAAAACCATGATTAAAGGCTATAATTTCAGACTTTTCTTTACCATAGTGATCAAAAGCATAACGACGCGCTAATTTAAGTGCTGCTTCATTCGCTTCTGCGCCAGAGTTGGCAAAAAAAACTCTTTCTGCGAAAGTGTTGTCAACTATCTTCTGCGCTAATTCCAGAGTGGGCTCGTAAGTAAAATAATTACTCATATGCCATAATTTTTTAGCCTGTTCAGTCAGTGCTTCAACCAGTTCCGGATGCGCATGACCCAGCGCATTAACAGCAATACCGCCGGTTAAATCTATATATTCATTGTTTTCCTGATCCCACACACGAGAGCCTTCACCACGAACCGGGATCATGGCTGGTGGGGCATAATTAGGCACCATAATCTGATCAAAAAGAGAGCGAGTGATTGCTGTGTTTGACATAACTAAATCCTTTCAAAGAAAATAACAAATTGTTGATTAAATAGGCCCTAATATACGCACTTATTTTTTGAAGCCAAGTGATTGGTCAATAAAATTCTTCAGTAGTTTTAAACCCTGTTCTGACATAATACTTTCGGGATGAAATTGTACCCCCTCAAGTGCTAATGTTCTATGGCGGATAGCCATTATCTCATTACCATCAAGCACTCTTGCTGTCGTCTTCAGGCATTCAGGGAGCGATTCCGGTTGTAGTACCAGACTATGATAGCGGGTGATATTTAACGGATTATTTAATCCTCTAAAGACACCTTGGCCATCATGGCTAATCAATGAATTCTTACCATGCATCACTTGCTCGGCGCGTACCACTTTGGCCCCAAATACCTGGCCGATACTCTGATGTCCCAGACAAACACCTAACAAAGGTATCTGACCGGCAAAGCGTTCAATGGTTTTTAAGGAGATACCTGCTTCATTGGGCGTGCAGGGTCCCGGAGAAATAACGATCTGGTCAGGGTTTAAATCAGCAATCTCCTGCAAACTAATCTGATCATTTCTTTTTACTATAACTTCTTGTTTTAATTGTCCAAAATATTGCACAAGATTGTAGGTAAACGAGTCATAGTTATCGATCATCAAGAGCATTTAAAAATTACCTATAATAAAATAGCAAATAGTTATTTTATCATTACCTAGGCAAACAACCTACACTAAAAGAGGTCCATTCAATCAGGCGCAACTGAGCTGCCGTTAATTTGCTGATCTATTATTCGCTTGTTTACGTAGTTACTCGGACTACATTGAACAGAAGTTATAAAACAAGTCATTGGAGTTTTTATGGTTAAGGGTAAAATTTTGATAACTGGCTCATCAGGTCTTGTCGGTTTAGCGTTAACAAAACAGTTAACTGCGCAGGGTTATTCGGTCGGGCGCTTATTGCGCAGCGAGCAATCAGACCAGCCTTATTGGGATATTAATCGTAAGCAACTGCTACTTAAAGAGTTTGCAAACCCAGATGTGGTTATTCATCTGGCCGGGGAAAATATTGGAGACGGACGTTGGAGTGAAGCTAAAAAAAAGAAATTAATAGACAGCCGGATTTTATCGACAAAATTATTGGTTGATCATTTTAAAAAGACCACACCGGCGCCGAAACTCTTTATCTGTGCATCAGCAATCGGCTTTTACGGTAATCGAGGCCAGCAAAAACTGGATGAAACAAGCGCTGCCGGAGATGATTTTGTCAGTCAGTTAGCGTTGCAGTGGGAAGAAAGCAGTCAGGCAATTAAGCAGGCCGGAACGAGGTTGGTGAACCTGCGTACCGGTATTGTTATCAGCAAAAAAGGGGGCGCATTGGCAAAAATGTTACTGCCTTTTAAAATGGGGTTGGGTGGTCAAATTGGCTCGGGTGAGCAGATAATGAGCTGGATTGATATTAATGATATGGTTCGTGCCATTGCCTTTATTATTGAAAATGAGTCTCTCGAAGGTCCGGTAAATATGGTATCGCCAAACCCTGTCAGTAACAGGGTATTCAGCCAGCTACTTGCAAAACAGTTAAAGCGTCCCTGCATTTTTCCGATGCCGGCATGCATTGTAAAACTGCTGTTCGGTGAAATGGGGGATGAGTTGTTACTTTCAAGCACTTGTGTGTTGCCTAAAAAATTATTAGAAGCAGGTTTTGTTTTTCACTATCAAAAATTGGATGAGAGTTTATTAAAGCAGTTGGGGGATTAAATTTCTGCACAGTGCAAATAAAGGAAAGGGCAGCTATAGCTGCCCTAGTTTAGTCACTCTATCGATCCGTGATAGTTGCAGCTCCCTGCTGTACTTCCTTTGACTACTGCCAAACTAGGCATCCTATTCCCCAATCCGTTGGGGTAAATCCCTTTTCTCCATTTCAGATAAACTATCCAGTTTATCAACCATCTCCCTTTCCTTAAGAGGTGTCCTTTTTTGTCATCCTGACTTAGTTATACCGTTCCTTGATATCACTAATAACTTTCATCCTGAAAGTGTCCTTACTACGTCCTGTAGTTTATTCCTTTATCATCCTTACCTATAAAACAGTCCTGTTTTATAATCCCCTAATCCTTGGTGTGTCCTTATGTCTTCCCGACAAGATAAATAATCCTTATTTATCTTTAACAACTTCCTGTTGTTATCCCTGCTGTGATTGTTTTACTTCCTGTAAAACCATCCTCGTCCTTGTGCGAATAATAATATGTCATTCTGCAAAATAATTATGATTAAAAACAACAAGTTTCTTTTTCAATCGCTAATTGAAATATAATAAACTCTTCAATTACAGAGGCTTACTGTTTTTATGTGCTTTATAGTGGCGTTTTTCATAAGCTTAATTTACACAATGTCGTCAGATAGGAATGGTCGATCTCTCACAAAATAGTTTTGTAGATTATAATAAAGTAAATGTTATCAGATAGTTGCTGTGTGTTTTTTAATCGCCTGTCAATGGGGAGGGGTAACCGGGGATAGAATTGTGCCACAAAAAATAGTAAAAAAAGGGCAGCCGAAGCTGCCCTTAATCAGTTATCTATCAACTCCGTGATGTTAAAAATCCCTGCTGCAACTCCTTGTGCTTAGCGCCAAATTGATTGGTCATTATGCATCCTGCTCTTTGTTGGGTTAGAAGTTGTAACGTAAACCGACTAACAACTCATCTTCACCATAAGTCAGGTTATTGAATTTATAAGATGCGTAAGTGCGCAGAGAATCATTAAAGCGGTATTGTCCTTCCAGAGCAAAGAAGTCTGCTGTATCACCAGTTACATCCTCTTCCGATTTTGTGTAAATACCAATCATACGTAGCTCTTTAGTCACTTTATATTGCGCAGCAA
>JBATHQ010000742.1:0-1603 GCA_049667005.1 Psychromonas sp. | reverse complement strand
GCGCATTTTATTTCAAACCTTGGTAAGTTAGTTACTTAGCAGTGTTTGTATTGCATCGTAAATCGACTGGTTCTTTTCTTCATATCTCGATTAAATTTCCTGCCATTCCTGACAGCTTCCGGTTTTCTAGCGAACGATGTGATCAGGCGCTTTATCAATATTTCTGGTGTCGCACTTAATAATAATCTCACGATGTTATCTTTTAGATTTCTTAATCCATTCGCAAAATTGACCTGGTAGCTTCGTTTTAATTTTCGCTTTACTGACCGTTCATTTATCTGCTCTTGCGCACTCGCGCTTATTATTGCCGCCAGGTTTCTTGTCACCGTTTTGGCCTGTATCTCTTGCTCTATGGTGTTTTTCGAGTAACCGCTAACGTTTTCTATTTCTAACTTTGATTTCAATGACTTGTAGTTCTCTTCACTAAACCAACGTTGATGATATAACGGTGCAAAGTCTTCATATGGGTAAGTTTCCTGATCCAACAAAGAGGTAATAAGTACTTCAACTTCTTCACTGTCAGGTATATCAACTTTTACCAATCTAACCGTTATGGGCTCATCACTTACCCCATATGCCCGGCAGGTTTTTTTCGTATGCCAACTCAGAGGTATTGTTACCACAATGTCTCTTTCTTCAGATGCGACAAGCTTTCTTGCTTCGATAACGTGACTATCCGGAACACGCATGCAGAAATCGACGCCTTTCTCTAAATGCGCTTTCATTAGCCATACAGCAGGATAACCGCGATCGTAAAGAATAAGATCATCTACTTCTGCACGCGCCAAATGACGGTGTGCAATTGCGCGTTCACCGACAGAATAATGTGTTATCTGCATATCAATTGATAGTTTATTCAGCGGATCATAAAGCTCAGATATTCTCGCGACAAGATGATTAGCGTGAGGTGCTGATTTATCAAAATCAAGCTGAGTGGTTTTATGCAGAGGGAGTTGAATGACAGACCCATCAACAGCAAGCAATCGATGCCCATGCCACTTTTTAATGGTTTCTTTTTGATAAAATTGCTCGCAGATCATTTGGTTGATCTCGATAAATGCAGAGGACGAGAACTTCATTCTTGCCTGGCAATAAGCTGACTTGGTAACTTCTGATGATAATCCTTCTGCGTCATTGTTAATAATACTGAAAAATGAGTCCAATTCGTTTTGGAGCGCCCCGCGGATCATATTTAATTGGAACATAATGAGTCTGGGGAAGGTAAGTTTGCAACGGCGAGTAAAATGACGTTCAGAAAGGCGATGCCGAGCAGTAAATTCAGGTGAAGATATGAGGCTGGTTATTTTATGTACAATTTCTTTGGGTTTTAGATGTTAATTGGTCAAGCATTTTTATTTCCTTTTTTATTTTAATGTGAAAAACCACCGCAAATAGAAGTGTAATTATATAATAAATAAGGATAAAAGTCTTAACTTAATGACATTGGGGTGTGCTCCGCGCACCGAGAAAACTAAGTCAGATTTTAACATGCTGAATAACGGAGTGTAT
The DNA here is from genome assembly GCA_049667005.1 of Psychromonas sp. Lineage (GTDB taxonomy): Bacteria > Pseudomonadota > Gammaproteobacteria > Enterobacterales > Psychromonadaceae > Psychromonas. The sequence goes on along the minus strand of JBATHQ010000742.1, from coordinate 94 downwards.
AACACACCTACGTTGCTGGTGGATGTTTTCTTTGAACGGCAAACATCGAATAAAAAAGGCAATTACAATTGGTGCGCGGGGCACACCCTACGGG
>JBATHQ010000741.1:0-2803 GCA_049667005.1 Psychromonas sp. | reverse complement strand
ATCCAAAGGTAGGGAGCCCTTTAATAAAATGTCAGCAAAGCGTTGCTATTGACCTACCCCAAAAAGCATTAATCTGGGAAGATGCTAACGCTAAGGTGTGGATATCCTACAACGATCCGGGATATTTACAAAAAAGGCATAATATAACGGGTTGCGAAGAGGTTTTATCAAAAGTAGAAAATGCGCTGGCCGGCATAGCAAAATCAACAGCAACAAAATAAGGCGGGGAGGCAAACATTTTACCACGCGGGCGTTTGCTGACGTGTTTGGTGAGGTGGTTGCCGCTGTTATCGGAGTCGATTTTTAGTCATCGTGAAGAGAGGAAAAATTAGCTGTGTAAATAGTGCTTGCTAACGATTTTTTAACCACTGCTCAACCTCTTCACGAGCAGGTATAGTGCCTTTGTGGACTAATTTTTTGTCAATGATCACCGCCGGCGTCGACATGACGCCATAGGCCATTATCTGGGCGGGATCTTCCACTTTATAAATTTTGATCTCCACCTCCAATGCCAACGCTACCTCTTCAATCAGGCTTACGGTCGCTTTACACTTCGCGCAACCGGTTCCTAAGACTTTGATGTTTTTCATAATCTTCTCCCGATATTAAAGAAAAGCATTAGATCAGGGAAGTAATAATAATTAAACAGATCACTTCCCCGTAAAATAATAATCTGGATACAAGCTGCCTTTATCGGCAGCGAGAACGCTTATTAAATCATAGGCTAATAATGAAGTTATTTTTGCATTTCAGGCGCAAATTGTTAATTAGCTATTTGAGCAAGGCTTGCTTTGTGCTCCTCTTCTTCGGCTGCCATGATTTGTCTTAGTTCCTCTTCAAGCTCGATAAAGAGTTGTCGGTAGTCACTATCGAAACGGTCATCGGCAGTGCTTTCCTGCCATACTTTATATAACGAATGTTTGCCTTTTGCTTCTGCATTCAAAAATTTTTGACGTCGTCTTTCTGCTTTATTCACACTAAAGCCTAAATCCTGCAGGGCTTGTGTACCAAGTTCTACGGCTGAAAGGTAAGTTTCAATAATAATATAATCCGCCCCGGCATGTTTAAGTGAGTAATAATGTCCGCGGTCGTAAGCGCGCGCTAAAATTTTCACTTTCGGGTGAGTATGTTTTACATATTCAATCAATTCAACAGAGCGTATCTTATCATTAAAGGCAATAATCAATAACTTTGCCTGTTCAATGCCCGCCGTGTGCAGGAGATCCGGTCGAGTTGCATCGCCATAATAACTTTTGACGTTGATCTGGCGTAATCTGTCGACCATGCCTGATTCGCGATCCAATACTACGGTGGGCACTTTATTGGCGACTAATAAACGATTGACTACTTGCCCGAAGCGGCCGGCACCGGCAATAATCACACAACCCGTTTCATCTATCTGATCCTGCTCGCGTTGATTGCTGGTTTGCTGATAGCGCGGTAAAATTACCTTATCAAAGAAAATAAACAGGGCTGGTGTCAAAAACATCGACAGAGCCACAACAAGTGATAAAGGATCCGCTATTTCCTGCGGTAATACATGCTGTTGCACCGTGAAATTTAATAATACAAAACCAAACTCACCCGCTTGTGCCAGACTCAGCGCAAATAACCAGCCGGAACTGTTTTTAATTTTAAAAATCCATGCCAGGAAAAATAAAACCGCTGCTTTTAATAACATCACTGCGAACGTTAAGCCTATGATCACGAAGAATTGAGAATAGAGAATATAAAAATCGATACCCGCGCCGACCGTGATAAAAAATAATCCCAGCAATAAGCCTTTGAAGGGTTCAATATTGGATTCTAATTCATGGCGAAACTCTGAGTTTGCCAATACAACACCAGCCAAAAATGTACCAAGGGCAGGGGACAGATCCACGAGACTCATTAATGCCGCGATACCGATCACCAGCATTAAGGCTGAGGCGGTGAAAATTTCCCGTAAGCCTGAGCTGGCGACAAACTTGAATAAAGGACGGCTTAAATAGTGGCCCGCTAAGACAACACCAACAATGGCGATCACCACCACGATTGCATAAGCCCAGTTAGGTAACGTGGCCACTAAGCTCAAGCTTTCGTGGTGCTCAGCGGCACTCGAGGCAACTTGCTGTGCTTTATCGATAAGTTCGGGCAGGGCCATTAATGGAATTAACGCCAGCATCGGAATAACGGCAATATCCTGGAACAGTAAAATGGAAAAGGCGTTTTTGCCGCCTTCCGTTTTGCTTAACCCTTTTTCATTAAAGGTCTGCAGTACAATCGCCGTTGAAGAGAGCGAAAAAATCAAGCCGATGGTCAGTGCCGTTGTCCACTGTTCAACAAAATAGGAGGCAATCCACATCACGATGATCACGGTTAAAAAAACTTGCAGCCCACCCAGTCCCATTAAGCGGTTGCGCATGCTCCAAAGCATTTTTGGCTCAAGCTCCAGACCCACCAGAAATAACATCAGCACCACACCAAATTCGGCAAAGTGCTGGATACTGGTGGTTTCATCGCCAACCAAACCGATAATGGGGCCGATAAAAACGCCTGCTATTAAATAACCCAGTACCGAGCCCAAGCCGAAGCGTCTCGCCAGAGGCACCGCTATTACGGCTGCGGCCAGGTAGATAAAAGCATAAATAAAATATTCAGTCATAATATTCTCTTAATCAGTGCCGGATATCCGGATTTTCAACTGCTTACATAAATAGGGTTAATAGCTCATTAAGGTAACGGTGCCCTAAAGGCGTTACTTCCCAGCTATGATTTTTACTTATTAATAGCTGTTTTGCCACTGCATTTTTAATTGGCTGGT
>JBATHQ010000740.1:0-5366 GCA_049667005.1 Psychromonas sp. | reverse complement strand
AAAAAATTATATAGAGAAAGCGCGTTTGAAGGTAGCAACAATTTTATATTTTTTAGCGTTGATGAAATAGCTGAATAGTTCGCCTTAGCAATAAAATCTGTAACTCAGGCAGTTAAAATAACGTTTACAAGGTCTCTGATGCTCGAAGTGATTCTTCCTGCACAACTTATATACCCAAGTTAATTGAAGATCCTGGAATTAGCATCTTCAAGTAATTTGGGTATGGTTTTCAGATAATGTTGCGGCTGGAATTTATGGAGCCTTGGTTGGATTGTATCACCCGCAAGGTGTTGGGTGAACTCGTTTGCAATTCCCAGCGATGATCCTGTTTAACCAGTTGCTCAATTTCCGTTGCCGGAACAGGCTTGGAAAAATAATATCCCTGGCCATAGTGACATCCTAAATTGCGTAAAAAGCGATATTGGTCAATAGTTTCAATCCCTTCTGCTAATGAGGACATCTTCAGACTGCTTGCCATCTGCACGGTTGCGGTTACTATGGCCAGATCATCTTCATCAAAAGGCACCCCATCAACAAATGATTTGTCAATTTTAAGTTTGCTGAAAGGCAGATGTTTGAGACGGTTCAGTGACGAGTAGCCTGTACCAAAATCATCCAGTGAGATTTTGATGCCATTATCCTGAAAATGCTGCAGTGTTTTCTCCATACGATCCGGATCGACAATCATTGCACTTTCTGTCACTTCAACCTCAAGCAGATGCTTAGGTACCTTCATCTCATTAATAATGTTCAATATTTGCCCGGCAATATCGCCGTGCCACATCTGCCGTGCAGATAGGTTTATTGCGATCGGTAATAAAATCCCCTTGTTTGTCCATTCGTAAAGCTGACGGCAGGCTTCTCGAATCACCAACTCACCGATAGGCAGGATTAATCCGGTATCTTCAGCGACAGGTAGAAAATCAGCGGGTGATATAAAATGCCCTTTCTCCCGCTCCCAGCGGATCAGTGCTTCCACTCCGACCATTCTTCCGTCACTCATATCGATAAGAGGCTGGTAATGAAGTCGGAATTCCTGCTTCTCTATTGCTTTATTGAGCATGGTGGCCAGTTTCATTTTTGATTGCTGGCGATCCGATAGTTCTTGAGAAAAATATTGGTAGTTGTTACCACCGAGCTCTTTAGCCCGGTGCATTGCGTTGTCTGCATATTGAATCAATTGCGCAGCATCCGGACTATCATTAGGAAGCAGGCTAATGCCAACGCTGGCAGAAACATAAGTATCCTGGCTGTGGATCTGAAATGGCTTTTGCAGCTCACTCAGAATTATCTGGGCAACCTGAGACGCATTTTTCTCGAATTCGACCATATCAAGCTGCTTGCCGTATTTTGCGAGCAGCACAATAAACTCATCACCACCTTGCCTGGCTATAATATCAGCGCCTAGCATGGCATTTTTTAACCGCTCAGCCACTTGGCAAAGCAGCTCATCCCCAGTTGAGTGACCCAGTGTGTCATTCACCAATTTGAAATCATCCAAGTCAACAAACAGGACTGCCTGAGCACCTCCCTGAAGGCGAAGTTGCTCGATCGCTTGATTCAACTTCTGGATCAGCATTGCCCGGTTGGGCAGTTTGGTCAGAGAATCATAAAAGGCCAGATAACTAATTTGTTTCTCAGCCAGTTTTTTATTTTGTTTTACCCGTATTGCAGTAACGCCATAAGCAAGTTCATCGGCAAGCCTTTCCAGCAAGGTAATTTCATCCGCCGCAAAGATATTGTCCTGCGAGCTATAAATAGCCAACACAGCGAAAGCCTGTTTTTCGCGCATAAGCGGGAAGACAATGACAGATTCAAAACCTCGTTTGCAGGCCTCTTTACGCCAGTGCATGTTTTCAGATTCACTTTTTATATTCATTTCAATGTACGGTAGACAGCTACTTAACGTTGCAGCTTCCGGGCAACCAGTCAATTGCTCAAGGCTCTCGCCGCGCAACAATGAATCAATATAAGAGTGTCCCTCACCCGCGTAGGCGGCCGGGATCAAAACAGCGGCACTATCCGGTTGCGACAATCCGATCCATGCAAACTGATAACCGGTCTGCTCCACTATATTACGACATACTCCGGCAAACAGTTTTTGCTCATCATCCGATTGCATTATAAGCGTACTATTGGCATTAATCGCTCTCAACGCGCGGCTGGTTCGATACAATTTTTCTTCATGGAGTTTACGCTGACTGATATCAGTGGCCGCACAGACAATACCCAGAATATTTTCCTGTGCATCACGCATTACGGAACCTGAAAACAGTACTGGTATCTTGCGGCCGCCTTTACTTATATAGGAGATTTCGGCATTGGCAATGGTGCCTTTACGAATAAAGACACCGAGTCTGCTTCCGCGAAAAATAGCCTGTTCACCAAGAACCAGAGAGATAGGCTGGCCAAGCAGATCTTTTTCTTGATAACCCAATAAATTCAAGGCTGACTGATTGACCGAAACAATAGTGGCATCAGGATTGAGCACAATCAGCGTGCTGAGCATTGTCTTGAGAATGTTATCAACGTAATCACTTGAAACAGTTGTCTTTTGCAACTTGCTGGTCATTCTATTAAATGCAGTGGCTAACTCCCCGACTTCGTCTTTGGTCATTACCTCGGCTTTTACTGTTAAATCTCCACGAGCCACTTCCTCAACCGTTTTTGTTAACCTTTCTATCGGTCGGGCAAGCATTCTGCCTGCATAATAAAGCCCTCCAGCCAGAAAGATCGTTACGAACATCGCAACAGCTGCCACATTTTTTGCCATCCGCTGAACCGGAGCAAGTGCTTTTTCAAGGGGAATTTCCAGCAGCAGTCCCCAGTTACTGCCCTTATAGCCGAACATACCAGTCTGCAATGCATAAACTGCCAGAATGGGCTCTGAGGCTTGATGCGGGCCTGTATCAAAAATAGCGTTGCCTCCGACACCGCTCACCCGCGAACGTTTTACAAGTACAGATTGGGCAGGTTTAAGCTTGACACTGTTCCCTGTAATACTTTCCTGGCCAGCGATCACCTGCTCTTCATTGTTAATCAGATAAGCGACTGCGGGAGGTGGGATTTCAGCTAGCTCCTGAAGCACCACTGGCCAAGCAAAATGTCCAATCACCACACCGTTAATGTCGTTTTTTCCCTGCCCGCTTCTGATCGGAGCAGCAAATAACACAGTGGGTCTGCTTGCATTGGAAGGCTGCAGCAGATCAGAATAAAAGGTTTTGCCTCTGCTGGCCTGATAATAGGCAGCGCTGCTTGCCGGATATAACTCAATTGCTTTACCAATGCTCCCGGTATCTGTCGAGAGAAGAATGGTACCCTGATTATCAATTACGGTCAGATTATCCCAAGGTCCGCTAAACAAGGCCCGCTCTTCCAGCTTACTGCGGATCAAAGATATACTCTTCTGCTCCGCTGCTTCGCGAGGTGCAAGCAAGTCCTGCAGAAAATCATCTTCGGCAAGCATCTTAATGTCCCGGTAAGCGATGTAGAGTAAATGGTCAATGGTCTGCATCTGCTGCTGGGCAATTGCCTGATAATTTTTTGTAATATTTTTCTGTAGAACCATTTTGGCGGAATAAAAAACACCCAAAACCAATAAAGGTACGGCAACAAGCGATACCACGGCTACCGATAGGGTAATTTTGGATGCAAATTTCATAATGCTTCCTGCTGCAATGTATGCGTAAGAGTCCGGATAAAAGTCGGATCAATAAATTCAGTACTGTCCATCGGCTTTTTAATGTGACCTTTCTCAATCAAAAAATTATTGATATATCGAGCACTACCGTGCAGAGATTCAAACCCAGCACCGTAAGAAAAAGAGGCCATGTTGTCGCGAAGGTCCATTATCTGGTCTAATTGTGCAAAGGCCTTTACTTCATTCTCAGTGACATTGTAGATATCCGCTATAATGGCGTACGCCTGTTGAGGGTTTAGTTTGATAAACTGCATGGTTTTGTACCATACATTGACATAAGCTTGAACATCTTCCGGCCGCTGTTCAATAAAGCTGCGCTGGAAAGCCTGACCATTAGGAGATATACCGGGAATTTCCGATGTATCAAAAAGCTTTTGCCCATGCCGCATCTCTATCACCTCTGATACAAATGGCTCCCAAGTAACAATCGCATCCAGTTTACCTTTGCCGAACTCTTCTGCAGCCTCCTCAGCAGCAAGTTGTACCTTATTAATATCGCCGGGCATTAATCCATGACGTTTTAGTACGACATCCAGTATGTATTCTAAATAACTGCCTATATCTACACCGATCCTTTTTCCTTTTAACTCTTCTATTGTTGCAATAGTTTGCCTGGCTACAATGGCTTCTATCCCGGTTGAGTTGTCGCTATTAATAGCCAAAACCAGATCCGCACCTGCTGCGTTAAAGTCCATAAGGTCAAATAGCGTAAAGTTATTGACATCTATTTTTCCCGCAACCATATCCTGTAGCGAGCCGTAGTAGTTTGGATTAGTATCCACAAGCTCAACATTCAGGCCGGCCGTTTTAAACCAGCCTTTCTTATCGGCTATCTCTATCCAGTATTGCCCCGGCCAGTAATAACGGGCAACCTTGATCGGTAATCCGCTGGTCTGCGGCATATTTTTGCTCTCTGCTGCGGGCAGCCAGTAGACAAAAATGGCTATTATTAACAGCAATAATAGACTGATGGCGATAACTAACTTATTAAACACGTTGTAACTTTCCTTTTTTGATAATTTGGTCGTTGAAATACCCAACCAGTGTTTTTTATCATCTGAATTTATTAGTATTGATTGATAAAATATAAATGTTTTTGATACTCAAAATACTGAGCAAATAGATCTACCATATAGCATAATTTGGGGTAATAAGTTTCCCTAAAGATCAGCGCTTGTAAACCATCACCCGAAGGTTGATATTAACAGATAAACAATTGCTAAATATACTCCAAATCAAGTTAAAACAACTTGCCAGGCGAATATTTCTGTTTAGATTTATTGCCCCCAGGGCGGTTTAGCACCTTTGTGGAGTGGTTAGGCAGCGTTTTCACTTAAGAGACAGCTCAAAGTAATCAGCACTGCCTTTAGAAGAAATAACGCACTGAAAATATGACATTTAAATGATTAATTTACTAACAATACTTGTTTGATATTTTATAACATAGTAATTGCATTTGCTTTACCCTAAATAGGAGCCTTTATGAACGCGTTGTCGACACACCTTAAACAAGTCCTTTTATCCACATTTAAATCACTTTACAGTGTGATGCCCATGTTAGTTGCGGTTATCGGACTGGTTGGCCTCTTTCAGGCCGCCGTTAGCCCGCAGATGCTGCACTCTCTTTTTGGCGGATCCCCGCTGCAAGATACGCTTACAGGTACTG
>JBATHQ010000739.1:0-1531 GCA_049667005.1 Psychromonas sp. | reverse complement strand
TCATTAATATCCTCTCTTATTCAGCTTTTCTTTCAACCTGCTCTACAGAGATATGTTCAGAGTGCTGCATCCCTTTCAGTAAACGGCCAAAAATATCTGCGCCTGTGATGATCCGCTTAGTACCATTCCAAACAAGCAAGACATCATTTTCAATGACACCATCATAGGATTTTTCAAGGGATTCATTTGATTTCATTTTAATCACGGCTTCACTTAATGAAGTAGCTTGATTTTTAATCACGATCGGGCGATGACAAAAACTATAAGGATCAAATTTTTCCGGTTCAAATAAGGCACTTCTTAAACAACCATCCGCATCGATAACCAGCAATGGAACATCTTCTTTATTGGTAAAAACCACCCAACGATGACCCGATTTATGTAACAACTTAAGGAAAGGGTCATCTGCACTGGGGGTAATATCCGGAATAATAGGTAAATCCATTTTACTCGGTAACACAATGATAGAGTCCGGATCAATTAACTCCCCCTCTTCGCTCACGGTTATGCTATCAAATTTAAAGAAATTTAAAGCGCCAATACCTTCAACATGATTAATTTCAGTTTCTTGTACATCTATATGCTTTCTGATAATACTGGTCAGCTCTTCCTCTGCTAAATAGGTAATACCCTCTTTTCCAAGCCACACATCCAAAATCATGGCAGAAGGCTTTGCCACGGGGAATAAAAGTAACTGATAAAATCTAATCACCGGCGATAACAAGCTCCCCATTTTCAACGCATTTCGTGAAAAATAAGCTTGCGGTGTAATTTCGCCAATAATGGTTATGGCGACGGCAGAAAACAGGAATGAACTCACTCCCGCCAGCACTGAATCTGATAGCAAAGTAAGCAACACATTAATGCCAACATTTCCCCATAAAATAGTCGTTAAAAGGAAATTGGAATCTCCCCTTAAGTGTAATATTTTCGCAGCATCCGAGTTGCCCTTTGCAGCTTCGACTTCCAGTTGTAAGCGGCTAGGTGAAAAGAAAGCTAAATTTAAGCCGGAAAAAATAGCGGATTGAGAGATACAAATAGCTATTCCAATCCAAATGATGAGGTCCTGTGACATTTTATCCCTAAATATACATTAATGTTACGCAGCCAAGCGCTGCCTATATTCCATACTGAAAAAAATTATATAGAGAAAGCGCGTTTGAAGGTAGCAACAATTTTATATTTTTTAGCGTTGATGAAATAGCTGAATAGTTCGGCTTAGCAATAACAAACGATAACTCAAGCAGTTAAATTGGTTGCAATTAAAATTATAAATTTATTGTCAATACTTGTTTGATATTTTATAACATAGAAATTGCATTTGCTTTACCCTATACAGGAGCCTTTATGAACGCGTTGTCGACACACCTTAAACAAGTTCTTTTATCCACATTTAAATCACTCTACAGTGTGATGCCCATGTTAGTTGCGGTTATCGGACTGGTTGGCCTCTTTCAGGCCGCCGTTAGCCCGCAGATGCTGCACTCTCTTTTTGGCGGATCCCCGCTGCAAGATACGCTTACAGGTACTG
>JBATHQ010000738.1:0-3596 GCA_049667005.1 Psychromonas sp. | reverse complement strand
GGAAATCTAACAACAAGGAATAATAGGGTGGCAAAATTTAAGGTTAATAAAAAACTGACATTGACCGCTTTAGCAGCAGGTATCTGCTCTTTAAGCGCCTACAGTGAGACTCAGGCAAGCGAATCAAAAAAGATGGTTGAATCGACATCACCGGCCGTTAAATTTGTCGTTATCGACACCGCTCAGGACAGCTGTTTTGATAACACCGGTGGCAAAATAACCTGCCCGGCAAAAGGCAGTGCTTTATCCGGACAAGATGCGCAGTATGCGGGAATACAGCCCTCATATACTGATAACGGTGATCAAACTGTGACGGATAATAATACTGGTATGATCTGGCAAAAAACACCCGATTACAAACACTACTCCTATGATGATGCCATTAGTTACTGTCAAGATTTAACGGTTGCAAATCATAACGACTGGCGATTACCGACAATAAAAGAGCTCTATTCTCTGGCGGATTTTCGCGGAGAGATAGTTAACCCGCTCAATGAGAGTGAAAACACACCTTACATTGATACCACCTATTTTGACTTTGAGTATGATAAAAGAATGGCCTATATCGGTCAGTACTGGTCGATAACCAAATACACCCTTGGTCCTGTTCACAATACCGAAAATGTTGAAGCTGCGTTTGGTTTTAACTTTGCGGATGGCCATATTAAAGGTTATGAGACAGGCTATGTTTTCGGCACAACAGAACAAACCGTTCATGCTCCCGGCAACTTTGTCAGATGTGTACGCGGTGAAGAAAATGTATACGGTGTTAACGATTTTGCCAATAACAACAACGGCACGGTGACAGATAAAGCAACAGGCCTGATGTGGCAGCAGTCAGATGATGGTGAGAGAAGAAACTGGCAGGACAGTTTAGCGTATGCGGAAGCGTCTACATTAGCAGGGCACGATGACTGGCGTCTGCCAAACATTAAAGAGCTGCAGAGTATTGTCAAATATGGTGGTAAAGTTGCTTCCTGGCCTGCTATTGATACCCATTTTTTCACTTTGACAGGAGAGAATACAACGGCAGATCCGCTTTGGGTTTGGTCAAGTACCACTCAGGGCGATTTTAAATACAGTGCAACCTATATCTCTTTCGGAAAAGCGTTCAGTAAAAAGAACTCTTCTGCAACAACCTACTATGACTGGCACGGTGCTGGCGCACAAAGAAGTGATCCAAAATCCGGCACTCCGGCTGATTATGATATGTCATCGGAAAACGCAACGGATCTGGTGATGACTAAAAACTATATATTATTAGTGCGAACAGTGAAGTAATAGCGATAATGTGGTGGTAAAGAGTAACTTATCGCCACATTTGTTTTTCTGCAATGTTGATAATGTTGTTATAATCATCGCAAATTTTATATGGCGTTGGGATTCAACAATGAAAGACTACAACCACTCTAATAATAAGAGATTCATAAAACGACTGCTTCGTTATGCCGTGCTGACTGGCTCTCTTTTCTTTGCACTGAGTATCCTGCTGACCCTGCCTTTGTTCTGGTTGAATCCTTTTACCACTGCTTTTATTATTCAGGAGCAGATTAGCGATCAAAAAATCATCTCTTTACAATGGACAGCCTACGAAAATATCGCGAAAACAGTGCCAATTTCCGTTGTGGCATCGGAAGATCAAAAGTTTCCGAACCATTTCGGTTTTGATTTTGATTCTCTTTCTAAAGCATTAAAGGAAGATCGGGCGCAAACCCGCGGCGCGAGCACTATTAGTCAGCAGCTGGCTAAAAACCTTTATCTGTGGCCGGGTCGCAGTCTTTTTAGAAAGGGGCTGGAAGCTTATTTTACTTTGCTGATCGAGTTGTTTCTGCCGAAACAAAGAATACTCGAGATTTATTTGAATGTGGTTGAATTTGCACCCGGAGTGTATGGCGTCGGTGCTGCCAGCCGAAAACTGTTTTCCCGATCACCTGCAAACATTACGGCTTATCAGGCCGCGCTGCTAGCCGCAGTATTACCCAATCCAAAGCAGTTGTCCGCGCGCAACCCGTCATTTTACGTGTCAGGCCGCGCGTCAAAAATTCAAAAATCGGTGAGAAATTTAGGCGGCGCTGGCTATCTGAAAAACATGTAATCGGATAGTTGCCAACGCTAACTTGTGTTTAGGCTTGGCCTAAGCTTGCTTTATAATCTTCATAGGTAAAGTTTTTCAGCAACTCGATATCGCCATCAATACGCTTGTAATAGATGCTTGGCATCTTCAAACCGTTAAACCAGTTCAGTTTGACCATGGTATAACCGGCAGAATCAAGAATATGCAGTTTCTGTCCAATCTGCAGCGGCTGTGCAAATTGTGTTTCACAGAACTGATCCCCGGCCAGGCAAGAGCATGAAGCAATGATATAGGGAAATTGGCCATCGGCAGATGCTTCGCCAATCGCAGCGGGTTCATTGAAGATCAGAGTATCTAAACGATGCGCTTCGGTGGCACTGTCGACAATCGCGGTTTTTTTATCGTTATCAACAATATCTATTACGCTGACCACAAGATCAGCGGTGCGTGTAATAATCGCTTCTCCGGGCTCTAAATAGAGTTGAATATTATGTTTTTCGCTAAAGGCTTTTAATGCCATTCCCAGTTTTTCAATGGGATAATCCGGATAGGTGAAAAAGATACCGCCACCCAGACTTAACCATTTAAGCTGCGCCAGATATTCGGAAAACTCCTCAGAGATATGGTCTAAAATAGCAATAAACGCATCGACATCTTTATTTTCACAGTTCATATGAAACATAAAGCCATCTACTTTCTCTAGCACAGAGAGATCCAGCAGCTCTTTTTTAACTCCTAAACGTGAGTAGGGACGTGCCGGATTGGCAAGATCCTGACCCGCAAAACTGCGTTCCGGATTAATGCGCAGTCCCAACGAAGCAAAGGGATCCGCAGCAGCAAAATGCGCTTCCAACTGGGTTAAAGAGTTGAAGATGATTTTATCCGCTAAAGGCGCAACCTCTTCGATATCTTTTTTTGAATAACCAACGCTATAAGCATGGGTTTCACCGCCAAAGGTTTGATAGCCTAATTTCACTTCAAAAGGGCCTGAGCTGGTGGTGCCGTCTAAATAGGGTTTCATGGTCTCGAAGGTTCCCCAGGTTGAAAAACACTTCAGCGCCAGGACTAATTTAGCCCCTGAAATTTGTTTAAGCAGTTTGGCTTTTTCAAGGTTTTCAAGCAGCTTGCTTTGATCGATCATAAAATAGGGAGTGTCTAACTGGTTTTCATTGATATGCATAGTGGAGATCTTTATTAGAGTGTTGGTGACAAAATAAAAACGAAGGCCGAAGCCTTCGTTTACAGCGGGTGCGGATTAAGCTTGTAGCTCCTGTACCTGCCAGGTTAAACCGATGCGTGGCATCAGCTCCAAGAAATCATCCGGGTTGAGCTGTTCGACATTGAATAAACCGACATCGTTCCATTTACCCTGGAAGTAGAGCAGGGCGGCTGTAATTGCCGGTACACCTGTGGTGTAGGAGATAGCCTGATGCTCAACTTCAATATAAGACTCTTTATGGTCACAGATATTGTAGATAAACACACTTTTAGCTTTACCGTCTTTTTTACCGCGGATCCAGGT
>JBATHQ010000737.1:0-6167 GCA_049667005.1 Psychromonas sp. | reverse complement strand
CAGAAAGTCACATGACATCTCTGTTGAAAAAAATTGATTGCAAAACAGGCATCTACTGTGATTGCCTTGGGTAATTTTAATGTTAAATAGTTTCATGTGGTACTATCAGAATTTAACTCTTTTTTTCCCCTATTTACGTCGGGATGCGAGGCCTGAATGATGAAAATAGATAAATCAACTACCGCCAGTTTTGATGTCGACCCGCAGCGCGGATTTACCCCGCTTTGCCCTGCTGAACTGCCGGTTAATGAAGGCGATCAGATCGCCGATGAATTGAATGCGCAAGCACAATACGCTTGTTATCGCTTGGTCAGCAAGGATAGCCATCCGGCCAACGCCCCCTGGATAGCAAACTGTGCCGATGAAATAATGACTCCGGTTAAGGGGGATTACCCGGGGTTGGATATTAAGTGGCCGGCGCACTGCGTGGTCGGCAGCGAAGGAAACAGACTTATCCCCGGATTACCCGACGAAGCCGACTATGATCTGCTCATTGAAAAAGGACAAGATCCTCTCAAACATCCCTATGGTGCCTGCTATCACGACCTTGCTGAGAGTGAAAGTACTGGCGCGATTGAATGGCTGCGTGAGCGGCAGATTGAGACGCTTATTGTCGGCGGCCTGGCAACGGATTATTGTGTAAAAACAACCGTACTGCAGCTCTGTCGAGCCGGATTTAAGGTGATTGTCAATCTTGCAGCCTGTCGAGCTGTCGCTCGTGAAACTTGTATAACAGCCCGTGAAGAGATGCTCACTGCCGGGGCTCAATTGATTGCTGATAGCGGCAAATTGGAACAATTATGAAGACAAAAGTGCAGGAAAACTGGCTGATAGATAGCCTGATGGATACAGATCTCTACAAAATCACTATGCTCCAGGCCTTCTACCATACCACGGAGTTTCGCAGCGTCGATGTGGAATGGAAATTTGCCTGTCGTAACCGTAATAACTTGGATTTAGCCAAACTCATTCCGGAAATTCGGCGCCAGCTTGAGCATCTCTGTACTCTAGCTTTCACCAATGAAGAACTGAGTTATCTGGCTAAGTTTCCCTATATCAAACCGGATTTTATCGAGTTTCTGCGAATATTTCATCTCGACATGCGTTTTGTCCATATACAACCTAAAGGCAAAGATCTCGATCTGCGCTTTAAAGGTCCGCTGGTTCACGTGACCCTGTTTGAGATCTTTACTCTGGCGATCATCAGTGAACTGCACACCACAGATCAATGCGGTGGAATTGAGCTGACCATTGCACGAGAAAAACTGGCAGAAAAGATAGCGCTTCTACAAAATCACGATAAGATGCCCTGCTTTCGTCTCACCGACTTCGGTACCCGGCGCCGCGCCAGTAAAGCCTGGCAGAAAGAGGTGCTGATCACCCTGCAGCAGCAGTTACCCGGCTACTTTGCTGGTACCAGTAACCTGCATTTTGCACGCACCCTGGGGTTATCACCGATCGGCACCATGGCCCACGAATGGTTCCAAAGTTGGCAGGCGGTCACCCGACTTGCAGACGCCCAGAAAGCAGCGCTGGAAGGTTGGGTACGGGAATATCGCGGGCGATTAGGGATTGCCCTGACAGATTGTTACTCCATGGACGCCTTTATTCGGGACTTTGCCGACCCTTATTTCGGTAAACTCTACGATGGACTGCGCCACGATAGCGGTTGCCCGTTCCAGTGGGCAGAAAAAGCAATTGCTATGTATCAGCAGATGGGCATTGATCCGCTCAGCAAAAAGCTGGTATTTAGCGATTCACTAAATTTTCCACTGATGTTGGAGATATGGAAACAGTTCAACGGGCGGATAAAAGTATCCTTCGGTGTCGGCACTAATCTAATGAATGATGTCGGTAATGTTCCCCTGAACATCGTTATCAAAATGGTTTCCGTTAACGGCAAGCCCGTGGCGAAAATATCCGACGAACCGGGTAAGAGCATGTGTGAAGATCTTAGTTACCTGCAATACCTTGCCAGCCAGTACGGTATCGACCCGAGTCTGGTTAAAATTTCAAAATAGTGCCAAGCCGCCAGAATAAAATAAAGCAAACGCCAGATCTCGTTGCTCTGGCGCGTATTACTCATGTAATTTATCCGCTCTCTTTTTAGGCAAGGATGCATTGGCGAAAATGAGCGTTACCAACCCGCTAAAAATAGACAGCATAACCAGTCCAAGTTTTGCATTATTGGGTGTGCCGACAATAAGCAAGGAGATTCCAAACAGGATCAAGGCGACACCAATAGAAAAGAACAATCTCGGATACTTACTAACCAGACCAGAGCGTTTCGCAGAAAGCTTGCTTGTCTTTGTATTTTTTAGCGTTTTATGTTTCTGTTTTCTTGCCGACATAAGAGACTCCCCGATCCTAAAATAAAATATCAAATTGTATAGCGATTTACATGGTTACGTTTTTCTCGATTAGAGATAATTTTTATAGCAGAATTTATCACCGTAAACAGTAGGTTAGATCGCATTGTCTGTGCATAATTTATTTTTTAACAGGGATCTGATAAACGCGTTGAATTTCACCTTGCTCCAGCCGCGACTTTGCTAATGAAAACCGAAATAACAAAGACCAGGTGTTATACCCGCAACAATAAAAATAATAATGTTTTCACCTCTAAGCAACGCATTTCTGCTGTTCCTCGATAAAGATAAAACCCCCAGATAAGTATTAAAAACGGGTATATAGCTCACCATTAATAACCAAAAAATTCATAAGCTAGGCTTCAAATTGGTTAAAAAACAGCAAGCGCCGGCGATAACGTCATTGCTATTCTGCTAAGCTGCAGACTTTAAAAATGTCAACGCTTCCCCACTGTCTCTTGCGCAAGTAAGCTTAAATCACAGTCAGGATAACCGCCTAAAATAGAGCTGTTCTTAAGCATCCTCTGTTGCCAAATTTAATGTTATTAACAAAGACCTGAAAGTTTCATCTACTGGTGCATTGATCTCCAGCAATTGACCACTTTGAGGATGGGTAAAGGACAAAAATGCAGCGTGCAGTAATAACCGCTGGTTAGCAAAATTATCACGAAACATCGCGTTATGCTTGCCATCGCCGTGCGATGTATCACCAATGATAGGATGACGAAGATGTGCCATATGACGTCGCAGTTGATGCTTACGTCCTGTTTTAGGGGTCAGCGCCATCAGGCTATAGCGAGCACTATCATAAGGCCGCACGGCAATCGGTAAGGTGGTTTGCGCCAGACAGCGATACTCGCTAAAAGCCTGTTGCGCGGGTTTGTCCAGTTTGACCTTTTTATCCGCAATCTTATCAATGATCTCTTTAAGAGGATAATCAAGTTCACCATCCCCTAAATGCCCGCGCACCACTGCCAGATAACGCTTATGCATCTTGTGCTCCGCAAATTGTAACATCAGATTTCGGGCGCTATCTTTATCCAGTGCAAACAATAACACCCCCGAAGTGGGTCTATCCAGGCGATGTACGGGAAAAACATATTGCCCGATTTGATTACGTACTTTTTGCAGAGCAAACTCTGTTGCGTGGCTATCGAGCCAACTGCGGTGAACCAGTAATCCGGAAGGTTTATTAACGGCAACTAAATATTCATCCTGATAAAGAATTTCTAAATCAGGGCTACTGGCCTCGATAGTTAAATCCTGATCATCCAGATCCGCATCAATAAAATCTTCTTCCGCCAATGCCTGGGTAATTTCGCTTGCACTCATCATATTGTATAAACTCTTTTATTAAGCAGTAAACAAACCATCAATACGGCTGATAATATTGATTATTTCAGCACTGTTATGCGGCAAACCTTTAAAATATTCTGTCGCCATCGGTAAAATCAGCATTGACTCAGGTAAAGGTTGGGAAAAACGTACAAGTTCGCCCATCTTATTTAAAAAGATGAATTGCAGCCACTGCACAAAATTCATGCTATCAATGGCAAAAGGGGCGCGACTGGCAAGTGCCTGCTGACTGGGTTTTACCTCTTGCCACAGTCCGATGTGACGTATTTCATTTTCTAACTGTTGCAAAAGCGGCAGTAAAAGCCGGTGCTTGTCTAATTCAGCTTCATTATTTAACATGCTATTTTTCTGACTAATATATTGATAGGCTGGTTATCATAACACAGGGATTAAAGCCCTAAAAATCACCACTCAAATTATAATTTCAGGCGCAACGCCCGCTTGGCATCGGAAAATGATAAATACCTCACAATATCAACCGAGTAATTGATATAATAGTAACTCTCTAATAACTGACAGAATATTCGACTATGAACATAAATACCCTTAGCGACTTTTTAGCACAATCAAATTGCCAGTTTTGTGTTTATGATTTAGGGCGTAAAGTGTGCAAAATTCCAAACAGTGCCTTTAAAAATATTGCACGTAATCAGATCCCCTATCCCTACCCTATCCAACAACAGGCATTTTTTGCTTTGACCTTCTGGCAGGTCGGAGCACAAAAAGAACACTTTATTTGGTTTTTAAAAATGCCATTAGACGAACAATGCTTATTAAAAATCCCCGCCCAGACAAGTTTTATTAAAATGATTATTGAAACAATGGGTGAAGATGTAACCGCAGAGGTCAGCGATAACCTGCAGAAAAAACTGGCAAATAATCCTTTTTTATTCAAACCCAATACAGAAAAGTTAGCCATTTTTAATGCCCATATTAATGCCAGTTTTATCCGCCCTGCCTCTTCATTTTATGCGGGTGCTGCGCGCTATTTTTCAGGAGCGGAAGGCTGGAACGAATGGCAGGAGTTGGGAATTCAAGGCATTGCCGACCTAACGGCTCGCTTAGACCATGATAACAATCAGCGCAACTTAATTAACGCCCTTCCTCATTTACCAAAGCAGCCTTTACAGTCTCTTGCATTGTGTCTGGAGCATCAGGAAAGAATTGCGCCTGATTTATGTCTGGCCATTGCCGAGCAGGCGCGCATAGAACTGCACGAAAATCGTCAGGAGAATGCAATTTTGTTATTACGGGCACTGGCAAGTTCAGCAAATATTGCGGTCACTAAAAAACTGATCATGGAGCAGTTTTCTTCCGATTTAATCCATAACATTCACTGGTATGTTGGTATTGCCGGACGATTATGGGCAATACTCGAAGATGAAACCCTACTTAATCGCTTTCTTGAGTCATTAGCTAATAATCAGCCCTCGCTCTTTGCTCAGCTGTTTACTGATATTGTTGCAATTCCCGCATTACGCGAAAAGGTACTAAAACAGATACGTTTACCGGCACGCTCTCCCGCGTTATCACAAGCGATTGGTCTGTTATTTAGCAGTGTGCAGCATAGTTGAGGAGTAAATAATGTTCAGCCTGCTATTTATACTGTTGAGTGTGCTTATAGGTGGTATTCTCTGGAAATTACGCCAGCAATCAGAATACGCTAAAGTGCTGATCACTCAACGTTGCTCTGAATTAGATCTGCAATTACTGTCCGTTTCCCGATCTAATTTTAATTTCAAATTGGGTGAACACTTTTTGCAGGCGAGTTTTGTTTTTGAATTTAGCAGCGACAACAATAATAACTATCAGGGATATCTTTTTTTGCGCGGTTTACGCCGGCCGAGGTTTGAACTGCCGGTTTACCGCTCATTTGAAGAACACCGTTAATTAAAAATCATTAAAAGGCATTTATGGACCGTATCATTCTTATTGCACAGCAGATTGCCAAAGAGGGCAAGATACCCAGCACAGCATTAATCAAGGCGCGCTTACCTAAAAATCTGCCTTTACCCGTTATAATTCAGGGGCTGAAAATGTGGAATGACAATCCGGATAAAGCGATAAGTACCCCAGCTGAGATAGCACCTGAAAGCGACGAACAGCATAAAAATATTGATGCGTTAATCGATGCTAAAATTGCGCAAGCTATTGCCCCCTTAGTCAGGCAGATGGATTTGTTAACAAATCAACTGATTGATTTAAAAAAACAACTTAAAACAGAAGATAAAGAGTAACCGTGTTTATTAAAGAACTCACCTTTGAATGCTACAAAAACACCCAATACGCGACAGTTGAGAAAGCCATCAACAACCTCTTGGATATGCTGCGTTATAACGGTCAGATCCTCGGCCGTGAATTTCCGATTGCCATGTTTGAGGGTTGGTTTGTAGCACGCTTGGTCTGCCCGGAAGAAAATAGCCTCAGTGAGGTTTTTAATAG
>JBATHQ010000736.1:0-5533 GCA_049667005.1 Psychromonas sp. | reverse complement strand
ATGTAATTCTCATCACCAGAAGGCCGCTCCACAACATGTAAGATGCGAATACCAACTTGATATAAGTTTGCCATTTCAATAGCATATCTCAAAGCATGTGACGCCGTATCAGAAAAGTCGGTAGGCCATAAAATATTACGTGTGCGCATTTTATCCTCCTCAATGCAAACAATGACATTGAATACCTTACCCCAAACACACTCGATATCATTTAAACAATTTAAGCATAGTCAGTATTTAGCTTTTTTGATCATGAAGATTGAGAGCTCATTAATACCTAGGATACTCAAAACACCGAACAGAATATTACATGCCCCACGCACAAAATATCTATTATGGTAAGCAGTGGTTTTCTTTTGTATAAAGAAAGGTTTCATTATAAAAATCAGCACAAAACACTTAAAACCAACGATCAGAAAGTCGATATCGAGCGTGAAAAAGCAGATTAAAAATTTGTGATTAATGGTAAAGTTTTTTAGCATAAAAACGCTTTTACCATTTAGTTTAGTAGTTTTCCAATACCAAATAGCTAAATTAGGCAATTTAGCTATTTGGTTTCATTGTGAGTTTTTGAGCGTAACGACTGCGCTCAGAAACGGGAAAAAGCGAGCATTGCACGATAGCCTATTAGGTGAAAAATAAAGGGAACCTGATAGATAGAAGCATTATTATTTCAGCACTAACTCTCGGTACATTTTGACACAATTCCTGCCTGCACCTTTAGCCACATAAAGAGCTTCATCCGCAGCAGCAATAAGATCTTTGGAAGAACACACTTTATCGGATAAAGCTGCAACCCCAACACTAATAGTCACAACGCCATTCGCAGTCCCTTCATGGTTTATATTTAGCTTTTCAACCCCCTGACGGGCACCTTCAAAAACAGCAATAGCCTCAGTTAAAGGTAAGTTTAAACATAAACAAAATTCTTCACCGCCATAACGACCCAAAAATCCTTTATACAGTTCAGCAGCACTTCTTAAATAATGGGCAATGGCAGACAAACAAACATCACCACCTTGGTGACCATAGATATCATTAAAAGATTTGAAGTAGTCAATATCGATCATTGCACAGCTCAAGGCATTGTTGTTTTGTTCACTATTTTCACACGCTTCGTCGATGTAAAGATCAAGCGAACGGCGATTATTTATCCCTGTTAACCCATCAAGGCTAGCGAGACGTTGCATATCATCATAAGCTTGTTCAAGTGCTTGAGTACGTTGTTTCACTCGCTTTTCTAATTCTGTATTCACATTGACTAACTCTCGACTTTGCTGACTTAACGATAAGTGTAAGTTAATACGAGCGAGCAGTTCGGTATAACCAAATGGTTTAGGAATATAATCATTTCCACCGACATCAAAACCTCTTTTAAGGTCTCCCTCTCGTGTTAAAGCGGTTAAAAAAATGACCGGTAAACTTTCAGGGGAATATGTTTTTCTTAGTTTCTCGCACATAGTAAAGCCTGATTCACCAGGCATCATGACGTCGAGCAGAATAAGGTGGAATTTCTCTCCCTCTTTTGCGATTTTTTCAAGAGCTTCTGCACTTGAAGATGCTGTAGAAACCCCATATCCATTAATTGACAAATAATTTTCAATAACACGCAGATTAATGGTTTCATCATCAACAACTAATATACGTGGCTTTTCATCGATCAATGCATCAACTGCAGTATTGTTTATAACCGAGGTTTCAATATCATCTATTGAATGCTCTTTTAAACGCCTAGCAGGGGAGGGAGCAGACTCTCTGTTGTCATCAATACGAAGATTTTTAGTCGCTTTAGGCATTGTAAAAGAAAAAATCGTACCACCACCTTCTCGTGCTAAGGCTTCTATTTTTCCTCCATGGCTCTCTATTAGTTGTTTGGTGATTGCAAGGCCGAGTCCTGTTCCTGCTCCAACTCGCTCAAGCCCTGAATCTAATTGCTCAAAAGAGTGAAATATAATTTCTCTATCAGCATCGGGAATACCGATCCCTGAGTCTTCAACCTGAATGCAAATCATATCCTCATCATCAATGAAAGCACGCACTGCAACGTACCCCTCGGTGGTAAATTTGACAGCATTCCCCACTAAATTATATAGGATCTGATATAGTCTATTTTCATCTGCCATTACAGCTGGAAGATCAACTGTAATACGATTTTCAAGGACTAACCCCTTAGGCTCGGCTATTACTCTAATCATCGAAAGAACAAGATCACAGGCCCCATGTAAATCAATAGGGTGTAACTTTAGTTTTAGTGCTTGATGCCTTAATTTAGAAAAATCTAGAATGTCATTAACAAGATTAGAAAGCCGCTGTCCACTTGCAATAATTAAGGTAAGGTTTTCCTGCACAGGGGGACTTATTGGCCCTGCAATTCCTTTTTGCAAGGATTCAGCAAGCCCAATAATACCATGTAGAGGTGTACGCAGTTCATGGGATGTATTAGCCAAAAATTCATCTTTTAACTTATCTGCGGCTTTTAAAGACTTAATGGAAGCTTCCTTGAGCTTTAATGTTTCAGATTGAGCTTCATCCTTTAACCTGCGGCTCTCCATCAATCCTCTGGCCATATTATTGAATTGTTGTGCTAAAAGAGATACCTCATCTCGCTGGGTCACGGTGAATCTAGTTTCAAGTTTACCGCTCCCAATGGCTTCTGCACCTGCTCCTAATTTGTTAAGGGGATTTACAATCAAAAACTGTAAAAAGAGCATCAATAATCCACTAAAAAGAAAAACAATAATACCGCCTACGATCAAAATTGTTTGTATAAGTGATGTTCCTGCTTGAATAAGTTCCATTTCGGGCAAATAACCAACAAGGATCAAGCCTCCCGGTAAGTGCGTTGCTCTGATCATCAATTTATTATTTTCTATTACAATACTTTGTGTATTATTGCCTCTTATTGCTGATTGTGCAGCCTCGATCAACTTTTTATTATTTGTGATGGTTATTTTTTGCATCTCGGGATAAAGAGGTCGTCCCGTGTCATCGATAATTACAATACCGCCCATTTTACCAATAGTTGTATTTTCTATCTGCCTTTTTAACCGTTGAAGCGTTGCACTGATCAATAAATATCCTCGATGTGACGGGGGCATAATTGTTGAGTCCTCCTTCGTGGGGTCAATAAACATCAACCGCTGGGCAACTAGCATTATTGGTTCTCCAGTCGCTTCATTCCACTCAAAAGAACTCATCGCATCCATATTGTTCTGGCTCATTTCACGAAACCATCGGCTGGATGCATCATTTTCAACTCTGTTTTTTCCTACTTCTGAGGTAAAACAGGTATCTTCATAACCATCTGGAAGTACGACACAAATTTCATCATAGTCTGGATATGCATTGTGGTAGTTGGCAAAGAGATTCATCAGGGGTAATAATGCAAACCTATAGCGATCTTCTTCCGCTATAAATAGGTAATTTTTTAATACACTAGTTCCTGAAAAAAGCACTGAATTCGCTTTTAATGTTTGATCAATTGCTTCTTCATTACCTTTTATTTGCTCGATGAGAGAGTTCATTTGATCGAGTAAACTTTCTTTCGCATTAGTTCGCATGCTTTCAAAGGATAGTGCGCTTACCAACAAAATAGGCGCAATAAGAAGTGGCACTAAAATCAAGGGCAGTTTAACTTTAAGTTTCATATATGCACTACCCTCGTTGCACGATGTTTGCAGCGATACTTATCGTTTCAATAAAGACCATGCTTCAACCATTTTTCTTTGGATACGTGGCGAGATATTATTAACCATTTCGCTTTTTTGTAGCTCTTCTTCGCTTGGGTAAATAATTTTATTTTCTAGCATCGCTTTAGGGAGTAGTTTACGAGCTTCTCTGTTTGGAGTTGCAAACTCAAGTGCAAGAGCAACTTTTGCACTGTTAGATGCTTCTGAAATATAGTTAACAAAATCATAGGCAAGTTCTGGGTGCTTTGTATGCTTAGAAACCACCATGTAATCCATCCATATTTCTCCCCCCTCTTTTGGAAGGACATAATGAATAGCTGAGTTTCTTTTCTGTAATAACAGTGCATCACCATTCCATGCCTGACCAATCCACGTTTTCCCAGAGACGATGCCCGACTCTGCATTGGTTTTAAAATAACCATAGGTCTGCACATAGGGCTTTTGTTTGTTTAGCAATGCAATAGCTTCATTAACTGCCTTAGGATCCTCTGAATTTATAGAGTGCCCCAAACCTTTAAGTGCAAGTCCTAGCCCTAGGCGATGAATATCCACCACCATCATTTTTCCTCGCCAAGCCTCTTTAGGTTGATAAAACTGCATCCAACTGGTGATCTTTTCTTTAATCAAATCAGAACGGTAAACGATTCCAAACGTTCCCCATAAATAAGGAACTGCATATTCTGCAGTACCAGCCCATGCATTGATCCATCTTTGATCCATCTGAGCAAGATTGGGGACGTTCTTTACGCCAATAGGCATGATCCAGTCACGTTCTGCATAAGGAATAACATCGTTACCATTTATCATGATGACGTCATACCTTTGGGGATTATTCATTACATTTTCATCTCGATTATCGGATGACTGAAAATATTCTTCTCTGATCTTACAGTTACGACTCGCTTCAAATTTTTCGATCACCTCTTTACTGACGTATGCAGTCCAGTTATAAAAAACTAATTGAGGTTTTTCTGCTGCCTGAATCGTCGCCACGAATAAAATCATTGAACAGGATAACAATAACAATATTACTCTACTCAAGCCTTGAACTGAATTTTTACCCAATTGGCACATAAATATCCCTGTAAATTTCCCATAAAAACATCAGGACAATATCACTATGTGATATATTTAGCACCAATTAATACTTTATAATCAAGTGTTAAGTTGATTGCTTGTTTTTTGGTGACGATATGTAATCAATACACTAAGCATTTACTTATCACCATATTATTTGCTGATAATGGGCCATATTGTAGATGAGTAAAATTGGCCTCAGATTTGAAGGCTACTGAGATGATTTTGGGGGCGAAAGCGACTTAGCTTTTTGCTCGCAATTGGGAGAAAGCGAGCGTAACAAGGATAATCTCAAAAGATAAATAGTGCAAAAGTTATAAGCCTCTTTATCTGCCCAAAGCTTTAAAAAATAATTTTAAATGGAACATAGCGGGATAAATACAGTTGGTTAAGTTATCCCCCGGTGTAATAATGGTTGCCGACTAATTTTACCATTATTGATTCATCATTCCGTCACTGCCCATCGCCAAAATCTCATCATATATTTCACTGAGCGGGGTTGCGCTGCCACCCAATTCACGACTTAATTTATCGGCTTCCAATTGTGCTTTGCGGGTTAGAACAATACTTCTTTCTGTGTCGGCTTTCGTTTTTTCTAGGCCAACCAGTGAATTCTCTAGTGACTCGATACGCGCTATTTTGACGTTGGCGTTAGATTGAAACTTGTCATAGGTGTTATTCAAACTAATCTTCTGTTCAACTGTTAAATCAGCACTTAGATTTGCTTCAATTTGTTTAATCGCCACCATCAGATTAGATAGTTGCAT